>CABQHF010000005.1 GCA_902463905.1 uncultured Faecalibacterium sp.
CCACGTTGATGCTGGCCCAGATCAGGATGACGATGAGCAGCAGGTACACCGCATACGGCAGGGTGAAGCTCCACTGCAGGAACTGCACGCCGCAGCCGTTGAAGTTGAGGTAGGTCACACCTGCCACCACGGCGATGACAAAGTCGATAATGCCTTTTTTGTACTCGTTCCAGGCCTTTTCGGCGGCATCGTCAAAGTAGCCGGAGAGCATGGAAGCGATGAGCAGCACGGTGTAGATGACATATTCCACCCGGAACGGCAGGAATGCCAGCGACACCAGCGCGATGCACAGCACGAAGATCAGGCCGGAACCGCGGGCCTTGCCCTTGGACAGGCCGCCATTGACGGCAAATTCACGGCCATGGTCGTGGGGAAGCTTGTTGTGGAACAGCGAATCGGTAAGCGCGGTGAGTGCAAATGCCAGCAGAAACGCTGCGGCATCCACCCCGCGCTGCCCGACGGCAGACACCAGAGATTCGATCATATTTCTATTCTCCTCATTTCTTTTGCAATTCATGCCTTGTGTTGTTGAGTGTATCACGCCGCACCCAAAAAATCAATCACCGGGCACAAAAAGGCAGCAGATTGACTTTTGTACCATCCGCCTTTATAATAGGTGTCCGGACTCGTTATCCGTTTTTCTGACCCGTAAGGAGGAATCCATGTCCATTACCCTTGAACAACTCTCGGCCAAAATGCGGCAGGGCGAGCAGGTACCGCTGCAGCAGACGGCCCAGATCGTGCTGACCTTGAGCATCCCGTCCATTCTGCAGCAGATCGTGGTCACGGCCATGGAGTACATCGACGCTGCCATGGTGGGCCATATCGGAGCTTCGGCCACCGCATCCATCGGCATCGTCAGCTCCAGCACCTGGCTGCTGCACGGCATGCTGGCCGGGCTGTATATGTCTTTTTCCATTCAGGTGGCACAGTATCTGGGTGCCGACCGGCAGAAGGATGCCCGGGGCGTGCTGCGGCAGTCCATGCTGTTCAACCTGTTCGTCGGTCTGGCGGCAGCCGCCTTCGGCATTGGCATCAGCCGGTATCTGCCCGGCTGGCTGGGGGCCGACCCGGCCCTGCAGGCGGATGCCTCGGCCTATTTTGCCATCTGGGCGGCTTCCCTGCCCTTTGCCATGGCCATGGGCACCTACTCTTCCATGCTGCGTTCCACCGGTGACGCGCTGACCCCCGGTCTAATCAGTGTGCTCACCTGCATTCTGGATGTCATCTTCAACTATGTCCTCATCAACCCCACCCGCACCATCCTGCTGGCCGGGCACAGCATCACGGTGTTCGGCTTCGGCTGGGGCGTGCCGGGTGCGGCACTGGGCACTGCGCTGTCCAATGTGGTGGGCGGCCTGCTGGCTCTGGCACTGTTGCTGTTCCGGGACGGTGTGCTGTGCATCCGCCGCCCCGGCTCCTGGCGCATCACAAAGGCCTGCCTGCAGAACCTGTGGAAGGTGGGTGCGCCGCTGGCCGCCGAGCGTGCGGCGCTGTCGTCGGCGCAGGTGCTGCTGGTGCGCATCGTGTCCGGGCTGGGCACTACCGCCATTGCGGCCAACAGCCTGGGCGTGAGCGCCGAAAGCCTGTGTTACATGGCCGGCTACGGCGTCCAGGACGCCTCCCTTGCCATGGTAGGCCAGGCCGTGGGCGCCCACCGGCGGGATATGGCCAAACGCATTGCCTGGCTGTGCACCGGTATGGGCATGGCCATCATGGCGCTGACCGGCGTGGGCCTGTATGTGTTTGCTCCGGCCCTGATGGGCATCTTCACCGCAGATGCTGCCGTCATTGCGCTGGGTGCGCAGGTGCTGCGCATCGAAGCCTTTGCCGAGCCGATGTTCGGGGCCAGCATCGTGGCCAGCGGTGCCATGCAGGGTGCCGGTGACAGCACCGGCTGCTTTGTGCTGAACCTTGTGAGCATGTGGGGCATCCGGCTCACGCTGGCCGTGCTGCTGGCTCCCCGCTTCGGGCTTGTGGGCGTGTGGTTTGCCATGTGCGCCGAGCTGTGCACCCGCGGTGCCCTGTTCCTGCTCCGGCTGGCCCGCGGCAAATGGCTGGACAAGGGCGCGCTGGCCTGATAGATTCTTTTCCATTATAAAACAGCTCCCCGGCCGGGACCGCTGCAATTGGGCAGTCCCAGCCGGGGAGTTGCTGTTTGATTGAGAAGAAAAGAAGAAAGAAAGAAAAGCGAAAAGCAAAAATTACTTGCGGCCGTGCAGGATGGGAGACAGCGGCTTGTAGATCAGCATGCAGAGCACGGCATCCAGCAGGCCCTTGACCAGCGTGAAGGGCATGTTAAAGATGACCAGGCACTTGATCAGGCTGTTGGCCGAAGGCAGAATGGCCTGGTACATGCCAAGAATGGCTTCCAGCGGCATGTGGTAGAACTCCACATAGGCCGGGTAAGTGATGAAGTAGTTGGACGGCACACTGAACACCGCCATGGCTGCGGCACCGGCAATGGCACCAAGGATGGCCGTTTTGCGGCTCTTGCGGTGCTTGTAGATGAAGCCCGCCACCGCCGAGAACACCGCGCCCAGCATGAAGTTGCACAGCTCGCCCACACAGGCGGTGGAGGTGCCCTTGATGACGATGTGGAGCAGGTTCTTCATGAAGCTGATCACTACGCCGTACACGGGGCCCAGTGCAAAGGCACCCAGCAGGGCCGGCAGGTCGGAGAAGTCCATCTTGACAAAGCTGGGGATCAGCATGGGGATGGGGAACTCGATGAACATCAGGATAAAGGCCACTGCGCTGAGCATAGCGGCAACGGTCAGGTTGTGGGTCGTATTCTTTTTCATGTGATTGTCCTCCCCGGGGATATGCCCCGATCAAATTTGATGGGAAAGCCCTTTTCGTGCTGAATGGGAACCGGAGAGACAAACAGAAAAACGCCCTGCTGCAAAAAAATTACAACAGGGCGCAAGACAACGATTTGTCTGCCGTTTCTTGCATCCGGACTATACCGTTGGTCCCGGAGTTGCACCGGGTCAGCACCCTTGCGGGTGGTCGCGGACTTTACCGCCAGTGGGGAATCGCACCCCGCCCTGAAACGAACTTTCTGGCACAGAGTATAGCGTGGCGAACCGGCCTTGTCAAGAGGCAACTGCCCGTTTTGTGCATCTTTTATCAAAATCATTCTTTCTGACAGCATCATCTGCACGCCGGGAGCTTTCTCTTCGGACACGAATCGGGGACGGGTTGCGGCTCCCTGTTTCTGCCGCCGACAACGGTCGTTGCCGGTGCATTCCATCGCCCGCCCTATTGCCTGACGGCAACAGGGTTCCACCCCAGCGGACAGTCCTCAAAGAACCTCCCGGCTTGCTGCTCATACTCTTGCCCGCACCGCGCAAATATGTTATCATAGCTCTATTGTGTAAAAATACCGGAGGTTTTGTATGATTTTCTCGATCCGTGATCTCTCGTTCGAGATCGGCTCGGCGTATCTGGAAGGCTGGCCCGCCTTTGCGGCCCGTGCCGTGTGTGCCCTGCTGATCCTGCTGGCGGCATGGCTCGTGCGCCGCTGGCTGACCTGCAAGGGCTTCCCTGCTCTGCAGGGCCGCAGCTGGCATTTCACCGGCACGCCCATCCTGCTGCGCAGCTTTGCCGTGCCGGTGCAGCGCATGTGTACCGTGGCGGGCGTCTATCTGGCGGCTTCCAGCCTGCCGTGGGCCATCCCCGGCATCCGCAAGGTGTTCCTGATGGCGTTCCAGCTGGGCATGACCCTGCTGGTGTGCGAGGGCCTGTATGCGGCCTCGGAACTGGCCGACCTCGTACTTGCCTCCTGCAGCCCGGAGATCCGCTCCAACAAGACCCTGCGCTCCCTGCTGGATACCACCTACAAAGTACTGGTCATCGTGGTGGGCGTGGCCGCTGCCGCGCAGGAAGTCGGATTCCCCATCGGCAGCATCGTTGCCGGTGCCGGCCTCATCGGTCTGACCATCTCCCTTGCCGCTCAGGAGAGCGCCAGCAACCTGTTCAGCGGCATCGTGATCCTTCTGGACAAGCCCTTCTCGGTAGGCGACTGGATCACCGTGGGCGATGTGGAGGGCGAAGTGATCGACATCAACTTCCGTTCCACCCGCATCTGCTCGCCAGATAAGACGGTCAACGTGATCACCAACAGCAAGCTCTGCTCCACCACCGTGCAGAACGCAGCCCTGCGCACCATGCGCCCCTACAAATTCACGCTGGGCGTCACCTACGGCACCACCCGCCCGCAGTTGGAAAAGTTGATGAAAGATCTGCAGGCCATGCTGGATGCAAGCCCCCTCACCAACAACGGTACCAACATCGTCCAGCTGGCGAGCTTCGGGGATTCCAGCATCAACATCCTGATCTCGGCCTATCTGCTGACCAACGTCTACACCGAGTTCCTGCGGATGCAGAACGATCTGAACCTGAACATCATGGATATCATGCAGGCCGACGGCGTGGACTTTGCCTTTCCCTCCACCAGCGTTTACATTGAAAAGAATTGATCGCTTTCACGCGCAAAAAGAGCCCGTTTCCGTTTTATCCGGAAGCGGGCTATTCTGTTTACTGTTATTCGTTCACGGCCTTGTCCAACTGCTCTTCTGCAGCGGCTGCAGCCTCTTCTTCCTTCTGATACTTTTCAAAGGCGGACCACAGCGGTTCCACATCCTTGCCGTGGAATTTGCGGTCGATGTAGTTCTTCGTGATCTTTGCCACGGTGCCGGACAATGCCAGCACACCGATCAGGTTGGGCAGCATCATCAGGCCGTTGAAGGTATCGGACAGATCCCATGCAAGGCCCAGCTTCATGGTAGCGCCCACCAGCACCATGCCGACGAACACCACCTTATAACCAATGCTGGCCTTGGTGCCGAAGAGATACTCAAAGGCTTTGGTGCCGTAATGGCTCCAGCCCAGAACCGTGGAGTAGGCGAACAACAGGATCGACACGGCGATGAACTTGGGGCCGTAGTGGCCGAACACCGTGGAGAATGCCTGACCCACCAGTGCACTGCCCTGCACATCCGAGAGCATGTGGCCGGTGTCCAGATCCACGAAGCCGGAGGTAAGCACTGCCAGAGCGGTGAGAGTGCAGACCACGATGGTGTCGGCAAAGACCTCAAAGATGCCCCACATGCCCTGCTGCACCGGCTCCTTGACGTTGGAGGAAGAGTGCACCATGACCGAAGAGCCGAGGCCTGCCTCGTTGGAGAAAGCGCCGCGCTTGAAGCCCCAGGTGATGGCCTGAGACACGCCATAGCCCAGCACACCGCCGCCGGCGGCCTTCATGGCGAATGCGCCCTTGAAGATGGAGACGAATGCGGCCGGGATGGCGGTGACGTGTGCGCCCACCACAGCCAGCGCACCCAGAATGTACAGGATGGCCATGACCGGCACCACCTTCTCGGTGACCGCCGCCACGCGCTTCAGGCCGCCCAGGATGACCAGGGCCGAAAGCACCACCAGCACCACGCCGGTGACCACATTCGGGATGCTGAAAGCGGATTCCATGTTACCCGCAATGGAGTTGATCTGGCTCATATTACCGATGCCGAAGGAGGCCAGCACGCAGAAGCAGGAGAACAGCACCGCCATTACCCGGCCGAGGTACTTGCAGCCTTTCTTTGCGCCCAGACCGTCGGCCAGATAATACATGGCACCGCCGCTCCACTCGCCTTTTGCATTCTTGCGGCGGTAGAAGATGCCCAGGACGTTCTCGGAGTAGTTGGTCATCATGCCAAGGATGGCCATGACCCACATCCAGAAGATGGAACCCGGCCCGCCGGAGATGATGGCCGTGGCCACACCCACGATGTTGCCGGTGCCGATGGTCGCCGCCAGCACCGTGCACAGGCTTTGGAACTGGCTGATGGCCATGTCCTCCCGTGTGGTGTGCGCGGTGACCTTTTTGTTGGTGAAGATGGCACCGATGGTGTTCCTGAGCCAGTAGCCGAAGTGGCTGAACTGGAAAAAGCCGGTGCGGACGGTCATGAGCAGGCCTGCGCCGAACAGCAGGGCCAGACCGATCGGCCCCCAGACCACACCATTGACCACGCCATTGATGCTGGTGATCCGTTCTAGCATGTTGGATTTCCCCCTCTGCAAAAATAAAATGTGGGCAGAACCACCAAAGGCTCTGCCCACATCAGATCTTCCGGATGCCGCACACCAGTGCGGACGCCCTTGCAGGCAGCCACACACCTTTGTGCGAATTTGTTCTTGCCCCGCACACTGACCATGTACGTTGCAGAAAGGATAGCATAAAAACCCCCGCAGTGCAAGCGGTTTTGCCCAGCGTGCAGAATTTTCAGTTCTGCGGGGTGCAGGCTGAATTTTGCTACGGTATGACTTTTTTCACAGTGCCACATCCAGCGCCATCATCAGCGCAAACCCCAGCACGATGCTCACCACCCCTGCCGGTTCGTCCTGCTCCACGGCTTCCGGGATCATCTCCTGGGCGGTCACGCACACCATGCAGCCCGCCGCTGCGCTCATGAGCCAGGGCAGCGCCGCCTGCACCCACCCGGCCAACGCAAAGGCCACGAGTGCCCCCAGCGGCTCCACCAGACCGGACGCCGCCCCGGCACAGAACGCCTGCGGGCGGGTGCGGCCGTCGTGCAGCAGCGGCAGGCTGACGGCGGCACCCTCCGGGATGTTCTGCAGCCCGATGCCCAGGCTCAGCGCCAGCGCGCCGCTGATGGCATCCGGTTCCCCGCTCAGCGCCAGCGCCGCCGCAAGACCCACCACCATGCCCTCCGGCAGGTTGTGCAGAGTCACAGCCAGCACCATCCGGCCTTTTCCGCCGGTCAGCAGCCGCCCGGCCATGCGTTCCAGTTTCAGTAGGCCGGCAGCGCCCAGCACCAGCCCCGCCGAGGGCGGCACCCATGCCGCGATGCCCAGCTCACCGGCGCGGTCGATGGCGGGCAGCAACAGGCTCCATACGCTGGCTGCCAGCATGATGCCTGCCGCCATGCCGCTGAACACCCGCTGAGTGCACGGAGCCGCCGGGCGGCGCAGCAGGAACACTCCCGCTGCGCCCAGTGCCGTGCACAGCGCCGGAAACAGCAGCGCCCCGGCTGCAAAAAAGATCTGGTTCAAAACGCATTCCCCCTTTGCCTGTTTTATGTTCCCGCACGGCAAAAGGTGCGCCCACAGCAGAAAAGCCTGCAGGCTTCCCCGCAGGCTTTTCCGCACACAACAACAAAAAAAAGAGATTTGAGAATGTCAAATGATAAATGGGGTCACTCGGTTCTCAGAACGTAATGTCATCTTCGGTGCCGCAGGCGGAGGGCAGCTTCACCTTGCAGATCACGGCACCGGCCAGCACATACTTCACCTTTGCCATGGCGGTGTCGCCGATCTTATCATAAAGGCGGCCGGCGCTGCAGCAGTCGCCCAGCACCGTGCGGGTGCTGTTGGCTACATAGCCCACCTTGCCAAGACCCGGCAGCTCGGCCCGGATGGCCTCACGGTCGGCCGTGTTGTCCGGCTCCTTGACCAGCTTCACCTTCTGCCCCACATGGAACGGCTCGGTGCCGTAGCGGTAATTCAGACCGGTCAGTGTCACATAATACTTCATCGTTTTGTCCTCCTTATAATGGTTTCAGAGATCTTCGTCGTTGTCATCGGCGCTGTCGTCCTCCGGCAGATCATCGCCGGTGCTGTCTGCACCAAAGCTGCGGTCAAACGCGGTCATGTACTGGGCGTAGCCCTCGATGCCCTTGCCGAAATAGTCAAAATCGTCCTCTTTCATGGTTCCAGCCTCCTTGTGTTTTTGGGTCGGTTTCTTTCTGTGCCCTTACTATACATTTTTATCTGTCCAATAAGTAGGGCTTTTCAAAAGGGTTTTCCGGCTTTTTTGTTCCGAGCCTGCTATTTCCGGCAAGGTCAGCATAGCACATTCTGCTTTTCCTATGATAAACCGGCAGGCGACAATTTTGCGGAAGTGCTTTTTCAGACCCGGTTTCATTCTGTTTCCCCGCTTTGGTTCCATGGCATGAGCCGGGAATATTTTCCGGGAAACAAAACGATAAATTGTTACCGAAATGTCATCTCTGCTAAGATTCTTTTCCGCACGTTTCACAAGCGCCGCGCCGGGATGGAACAGTTTGCCAAAAAACGTTTTACCATTGGCATAAAATTATAACAAAATCGTAGATTCTCCCGGATTTATGGGCCGATTTTACAAAAACCTCTTGATTTTTTTACGGAAAAGACTAAAATATCATCTTGCAGAAAGGCCCGCCTGTAAGGCCGCTGCGAAAACCAAATTTTTGGAATGTAAGGAGATTTTAGATATGAAACTCAAGAATGTTGCTGTTGCTGTTGTTGCTCTGGCTTTGGCTGTTGGTATGACCGCTTGCGGCGGTTCTTCCAGTACTGCCGCTTCCTCTTCTGAGGCTGCTTCCTCTGTTGCTGCTTCTTCCGAGGCCGAGTCCGAGGCTGCTTCTTCTGAGGCTACTTCCAGCGAGGTTGAGTCTGAGGCCGCTTCTTCTGAGGCTGCCACCAGCGAGGCTGCTTCTGAGGTTGCTTCTTCCACTGCAGCCTGAGCTTCCAGCACTTTGCGATAAAAGACCAAAGGCCACGGTACCGGTTTTACGCCAGTACCGTGGCCTTTTTGCTTTATCGGTTCAGTTTTCCAGCAGAGCGCGGATCTGTGCAAGGTCCGCCGCAAAATAGATGCCCGCCTGCCGCTGGGGCGTGGAAAGCCCCTTGCAGATCATCTCGTCCAGCAGGGCTTTCAGGCTGTCATAATAGCCGTTGAGGTTATAGAGGATGCAGGGCGCATTCAGCTGCCGGAGCGACACCATGGACATAATCTCCGCGATCTCCTCCAGCGTCCCGGTGCCGCCGGGGAACGCCACAAAGGCGTCGCCCAGCTCGATCATCTTTGCCTTGCGTCGGGCCATGTCCTCGGTCACGATGAGCTCGGTCAGGCCGTTGTGCTGCAGCTCCTGCTCCACAAAAAAGCGGGGCTCCACGCCGGTCACCTGCCCGCCTGCAGCCAGTACGCTTTCGGCCAGCACACCCATCAGCCCGCTGCGGGAGCCGCCATAGACCAGCGCGTTTCCGCTCTGTCCGATCCACGCACCCAGCTCCTGCACGGTGGCTTTCAGGGCCGGGTCGTTGCCCTCGCTGGCACCCAGATATACGGTAATGTTCATGGTATGCTCCTTTCTCCGGCGCATTCTGCCGGACACCCGTTGTTGCTTTTGCACCAGCATACCACAGGCCTGCGCATCCTGCAAGCGGTGCCGGGCATTCTGCCGCGCTCTACTGTCGTCTGCGCCCGGAGCTGTGCTGCCATGTTTTCTGACGCCTCCTGAAACGGCAGTGCGGCATCCTCCGGGCGCAGCTTTGGCAGCGCATACAGCGAGAAGTTCCGCAGCGACCCGCTGGAAAAGTGCCTGCGCAGATCCACCGGCACCATGATCCCGACCGGGAGCAGCGGCCTGTCCGGCGTGACGGCCTTTTGCTGCAGCTTCATAGCCGCGCGGGCAAGCTACCCTGCTGCGCCTTTGCAAGGGCTGCGCAGATCTGTGTGCGTTTTTCCTCGGGAATGTTCATGATAATCACCATTTTATTTTAAAGTGGGTTTCAAAGTTTTCTCTACACGCATTTTGGGTGACAACTTTTTGACAACTTTTGAAACGGCAATATGGCGCATTATTCTCCCCTACCGCGCATTATCTGTCCGTCTTGAAGCATGAGAAAAGCCGCATGAACACTGGTTTTTCAGCATTCATGCGGCTTTTTTGTCTGGTGCAGTAAAGCAATCCAAATCCGAACCATTTCCCTCGGATGCAACTTCTGTCGCTTCTCCAAAGGTGACGGTCTGTGTTCCTTCTTTATAGTTGAAGGTTATCAAAACCTTATCATCATACAGGTAAATCGCATTGATGAAGGTATCCACCAGTGCCTGCCGCTGGTCTTTCAGGCTCATGTCCAGCTTGCGGAACCGCAGCAGCCAAAAGCGGATGAACTCCTCGGTTACTTTCGGCTTTGCCAGCTTTTCTTCCGCAATGCGGGCTTCAAGTTCACGCTTGGTTTCTTCGAGCTGTTCCAACCGCTCCTTGGTGGAGCTGGTCAAGATTCCGGCCTGAATCGCATTCAGCATATTCTGGATACCCGATTCCGCATCCCGAAGCTGCTTCTCATAGAGGGGAATGTTGGTATTTTCCTTATTTTGCAGTTCCATCACCTTGGCGATGATGGATTCCATGGCGGCATCATCCCGGACAAGCTGCATGGTCTGGTTGACCACCAGATCTTCCAGCCACTGTTTGCGGACGGTCTTTTTCTTGCAGCCCTTGTGCTTTTTGGCAGTAGCACATTTATAGTAGCGGTGAACTTCGCCCGTCCGGCTCGTACCGCTTTCGCCAAACATCAACGCCCCGCAGTAACCGCAGTGCAACTTGGTGGTCAGAAGGTAATCATCCTCTGCCTTTCTACGGGCAGGGGCTTTCTTATTTTTAGCGATTTTCTCCTGCACATCCTCAAACAGTTCCAGTGGAATGATGGGCGGAATGGCATCCGGCACGACCACATCCCGGAATTTCAGCTCCCCGATGTACCGCCGATTCTTGAGCATATGTTCAACGCTGTTATAGGTGAACGCACCGCCCACCGGGTTCTTGATGCCATTCTCGTTCAGCCAGTCCCGAATCTCCTTCATCGTAAGTCCATCCCGGTACTTCCTGAACGATTCCAGCACGAAAGGGGAGGCAAGCGGGTCAATATGAAATTTCCGCTCGGAATCCAGCGTATATCCAAAGGTTCCACGGCCACCGTTGCAGCGGCCTTTCAGGATGTTCTCGGTCTGTCCACGAACGACCTTTTCGGCAAGGTCGGCAGAGTAGTATTCTGCATAGCCCTCCGGCCCTTCGGAGATGATCTCGGTAGCCGACATGAGCTTGACACCATTTTTCTTCAGCTGAGTCTTATACCGGGCACTGTCATAACGGTTTCGAGCAAAACGGTCCAGCTTCCAGACAATGATAACATCAAAGATGCCACGCTCACTGTCTTTTATCATTTGCTGGAACTGTGGGCGGTTATCGGTCTTGGCGGAGATGGTACGGTCAATGTAATGCTTCACCACCGTAAAGCCGTTCTTCTCCGCATAGGCGGTGCACTCCCGGATCTGACCTTCGATGGATTCTTCACGCTGGTTATCTGAGGAATAGCGGGCGTAGATCACGGCGGTCATGGCAAGCACCTCGCTTTACACATCATTGAACGGCGGAGCGTTCATAAAAAACAACTTTCGTATAATGTATATACCATAACTCAAGAGGATTTTCAAGATGTTCCGACAAAATTTTCAGTAGTGCACCACATTGCCCGCTTTGCGGATGCGTTCCAGAACGGGTGCCGCCTCCGGGCTGCGGAAATAGTCAAGGCTGGTCTGCGGCAGCAGGGCTTTCAGCGTATCCCAATCGCCGGACTGCAGACACTGACGGACGGTAGAAGCACTGATGGCTTTGCCGTCGGCTTCTTTGCGGGGAACAACGATGCAGTCGATGCCCGCTTTGGGAAGCTGCTCCCGCATGATTTTGTTGTAGAGTCCCGTCACCTGACTGGCAGGCTCTTCCCCCACATAGCGGGCGGTAATATTCAGCGCCCCGGCGATCCGGGCAAACACGGCAAGATCGAGCCGTGCATGACCGTCAATGACGGCAGCTTCGTCCTTTAAAAAGTAACTGGGGAAGGTGGCATTCGAGATAATGTATGGGCCGCTGTCATGCAGCACAACATTTGGCAGATGCTTTACGCCCTCTGCCACCAGTTTTTTGCGCACCGCAAAGGGAACAAGGCTGGCGTCCTCGCTGACAATGAACAGATGCAGGGTGTCACAGGCGGCAGCAGCCTTTTCGACAAGGTATTGATGCCCGCGCGTAAAGGGGTTTGCATTCATTACAACAGCGGCGCTTTTGCCGGTGGTCCTGGCAGCCTTCAGTCCCCGCAAATAGCGCTCAAAGCCATCCGGGCGATTTTCCATAAACACCAGCCGGTTTTCTACCCGGGTGATCTCGCAGAAGCCCAGATCTTCAAAAAACTTTGCACTCTCCGCTTTGGTGTACAGGAACAAATGCAGGTTTCCCCGGGCGCACTGAATTTCAATCAGGTGCGTAATGATCTGGTTCAGCAGTCCTTCCCCCTGATGCTCCCGGCTGACGGCAAAGCACCGCAGGGTATTGCCGAAACAGCTGCCGGTGCCAATGACCTGACCGCTTTCATCCAGTATTGCACAGATGCAGTCCAGATTTCGATCCCGCCGGATGCCTTCCCGCTGCAAGAGTGCATCCACCTGCGCAAGGGTGCTCCTGTCGGCGGGCAATACCTCTGTGATCCGGTAATCAGACATCGTTTGCAGCCTCCGTTTTGAAAAAGTGGAGCAGATAGGTCAGTGCCAGCAGATCGGCGCTGCCGCCGGGCGAAAGATTTTCTGCAGTAAAGCGGTCATCCAGCACGGAAAGCGCGAACGCATCCGGGTAGGGCGTCTTTTCCAGAAAGGCACGCAGTTCCTCCACCAAGCCGCGCTGCACCTCCAGGCTGGAACGGGCAATAATGTTGGTATCGGTGCTGTTTGCAAGGATCTCTAATAGCGCCCCGCAGCCGGAGCGGTTGATGTCATACCCTCTTGCAAGGCCTTCTTCCAGCGTTGGCAGACCATAGTACAGCACTGCGGGCAGACCGGCTTCCACCTGTCCGCGCACACCGGTGATCCCATACTGCGCATAAAGTTTCTGCCCGGTGGTCACAGCATTCTCCGCCGTAACGCCTGCAAAATCCCGCTCGGTCAGGCCGCTCGCCATGGCAGCCACTTCGGCAAGCACCCGGGCAGGCTTTGCCCAAAGTGCCCGGTCCAGCCGCCCCAGTGCTGCACAGGTAATGCCAATGGAAAAGATTGCACCCTTGTGGGTGTTCACCCCGCCGGTCGCCTCCAGCATTTCGCCTTCGGCTTCACAGCCCAGCGGACGCAGCGCCGCAAAGGTCTCCGGTGCAGGGCGTTCTGCCGTGGCCTGTCCTGCTCTGGCACAGGCTTCAAAATAAGGGTAAAGGGAGGCCGCGCTGTCCATAAAGGTAAAGAAATCCATGTCCTTATGGCTGCCGCTGTTCAGGCGGTCTACAAGGCCTGGCTTCGGGGTGGTGGACACTTCATACAGGATGGCACGCACCGCCTGCTGTGCTGCCGCCGCAGCATCCAAAGCATGGATGGCATCGGTCAGGATGGCAGTTGTTTTGGCCTGAAGCTCTGCCACGGTGTGGAGCCGCCGACTGCTGCACACCTTGGCGGGACCGCCGCAGAGCAGGCAGGTGCGCCCGGGCAGATGCAGCTTCTCCCGCTCCACCTTGACGCCATCCGGGCGCAGGACATCCATATCAAACAGCCGCCCCAGCGGAGTGGCGTCCTCGATATCGGTTGTAAACTTTTTGATGCGCAGCGGGTCGGCATCCAGCACATAAAAGGCCTCGCAACCGGTAACGGTGCAACTGCTGTCCATATAAAGAGGGGTCAGCTTTGCGCGGAAAAACTGCTGCCGCAACAGCTGCTGTCCGCGGACAAAGCCCCGTCGGATGAGCGGCGAAGCCTTTACCGGGCCGGCAATGTTCATGGTAAAACAGACGATCGGCTTGTGATATTGCGCCAAAAGCTCCTGCTGATGGCATACCCTGCGCTCCCGTGCCTCCAGCATTTCTGTCAACGAAACCTCTTTCATTCCTTGCACGCTCCTTTTTCTCGTCTCTCTGTTTTTATTTTGCATAAAGAACCTTAAAAAACAGAGCGTGTCCGCCTTAACAAATATTAAGACGGATGCTATGCAAGCTGTAAGGTTGCAGGCGCATGATAGAGCCATCAGAAGGGCCGCGCAAAAACAGCCCGCAGACAGTGAAAAGAGAAGGCATCCGAAGGAGGATATCCATGGAACTGAAAAAAGCAGCCACGGCAGGCACGCTGGAATCCAGCGACTGCATGGTCACCGTCGAGCCAAGCCCGGACGGCGTTGATTTTTCGCTCAGCAGTTCGGTCATCAACCAGTACGGCAACCAGATCCGCAAGGTCGCGCTGGAAACGCTGAAAGCACTGGATGTGGAAAATGTCCGCATCCGCATCGTGGACAAGGGCGCGCTGGACTGCACCCTGAAAGCCCGCATTGAAGGCGCTGTTTACCGCGCCGTAGAGCAGTACGAAGATCTGCCTTGGGGAGGTGCCATTCGATGAACAATCCGAACAAGAAGCGCCTGCGCCGCACCATGATGTTCCTGAACGCGCAGAAGCCCGGCCTGATCAAGGACCCCTACATTTACAAGCCCGACTCCATTATGCTGGATCTGGAGGACGCAGTGGCCGAGAACCAGAAGGACGCAGCCCGGTTCAGCCTGTACCATGCGCTGCGCACCATTGATTACCACGGCTGCGAGCGGGTGGTGCGCATCAACGGTCTGGACACCCCCTACTGGCGCGAGGATATCCGCGCTGCCGTAGCCGGCGGCTGTGATGCCATCCGTATTCCCAAGACGGAGAGCGCCAAGGACGTTCAGGTGGTGGAAGCCGCCATTGCCGAGGACGAAAAGACCTACGGCCGCACCGCCGGGGACGTGCTGATTATCGCTGCGCTGGAATCTGCCCGCGGCATCATGCGGGCACTGGATATCTGCGAAGCATCGGAGCGGCTGTTCGGCATTGCACTGTCCGGCGGCGATTACACCAAAGACCTGCAGACCCACATTACCGGTACCGGCGTGGAACTGATGGGCGCACGGCAGAACATGATCATTGCCGCCCGCGCCGCCGGGGTGCAGTGCTTTGACACGGTGTACACCGATCTGAACAACATGGAAGGCTTCCGGCAGGATGTGGAGACCATCCACCTGATGGGATTTGACGGCAAGTCCATCATCAACCCGCGCCAGATCAACATCGTGCACGAGATCTTTACACCCAAGGAGAAGGACATCATTTTTGCCGAAAAGGTCGTGCGGGAGATCGACTCCAAAAAGGCGCAGGGCATCGGTGTGTTCACCGTGGACGGCAAAATGATCGATATTGCATTCTATGACGGAGCCAAGCGCACCATTGAGCTGGCCAAGGCATCCGGTGTGTATAAGGGGGAGCTGTAAGATGATCAACGCTGTCGGCAGAGATATTCCCGAAGAGATCCTGAAGCAGACCGGCAAGGAAGTCTTTCAGGGCAATTATTACAAGGACGGCAAGCCGTTCCATAAGGCTGGCCCCATGGTCACGCCGGTCATGGACCACGACCACGACAAAATGGTCAGGGACATCCACGAAGCGCTGGTCAAGTGCAACGCTCATGACGGCATGACCGTTTCCTTCCATCATCACTTCCGTGACGGCGATCTGGTGGTCTGTATGGTCATGAAGGAGATCCAGAAGATGGGGCTGAAGGACATCACCATCAGCGCCAGCTCTCTGGGCAAGGCACATGATGATCTGGTGCCCATGATCGAGGACGGCACCATCACCAACATCGAATCCTCCGGTGTGCGCGGCAAGATCGGCGAAGCCATTTCTCACGGCAAGCTGAAGGGTCTTGCCACCATGCGCAGCCATGGCGGCCGTGTGCGCGCCCTTGTTACCGGCGAGACCCATGTGGATATCGCTTTTATCGGTGCCCCTACCTGCGATGAATACGGCAACTGCCGCGGCATTGGCGGCAAGACCAACTGCGGCGTGCTGAGCTACTCCTATGTAGACGGCAATCAGGCCGACTATGTGGTCGCTGTTACCGATTGTCTGGTGCCGTTCCCCAATTATCCGGCGCACATCTCCATGACCAAGGTGGACTATGTATGCGTGGTGGATGCCATCGGCATCCCGGAAAAGATCGCCACCGGCGCTGCCAAGCCCACCACCGACCAGCGCAAGCTGATGATGGCCGAGTACTGCACGCAGGTGGTGGCCAACACCCCCTACTTCAAGGACGGCTTCTCCTACCAGACCGGTGTGGGCGGTGCCTCTATTGCCTCCACCATCTCTCTGACCAAGATCATGCAGGAGCGCAACATCAAGATGGGCTTCGGCGTGGGCGGCCTGACCAAGCCCATGTGCGACCTGCTGGACAACGGCATGGTGCGTGTGCTGCTGGACACGCAGGACTTTGATCTGGATGCCGTGAAAAACGTGAAGAACCCCAACCATCACCGCATCTCCGCAGGCGCTTACGCCAACCCCATGAACAAGGGTGCCTTTGTCAATAAACTGGACTATGTGATCCTGGCTGCGCTGGAGGTGGACACCCACTTCAACTGTAATGTCGTTGTCGGTTCCGACGGCGTTATTACCGGTGCGCAGGGCGGCCATCCCGATACGGCACAGGGTGCCAAGTGCACCATCGTCATCGCTCCGCTGCTGCAGGGGCGCATCCCCGCCATCTGCACCGATGTCACCACCGTCACCACCCCCGGTGAGAGCGTGGATATCGTGGTCACCGACTACGGCGTGGCAGTGAACCCTGCCCGCCCGGATCTATTGGAAGCCTTACAGAAGGCCGACTGCGTCCCCCTCAAGACCATTGAAGAACTGCGGGATATCGCCTATTCTATTGTCGGCGAACCGGAAAAAGTCCAGTTCGGCGACCGTGTGGTGGGCATCATTGAAGCCCGCGACGGCACCATCATGGATGTGGTGCGCGAAGTCAAGCCATTCTCGTTCTGCGTAGATTGACGTATCTGCCCGGCGGTGCTTCTCCATCTTGAAAGCAACTCCTTTCACGGTCATTTTCTCTACTTTCTACGTTTGATCCTCTTCTTCTTTTCTGAACTTGTTCATTTACCGCCGGGCAAAGCGTTTGTTACGCACTCCTTCTTATCACCGGTCTTATGCCTTACCCTCATAAGACCAGAAAGGCGGCCTGCTGCACCACGCGCAGCAGGCCGCCTTTTCTCTGTATGTTTCAGGGCACGAACCGATACCCCACGCCCCGGATGGTGATGATGTGCTGCGGGGTGCGGGCGTTCTCCTCGATCTTACCGCGCAGACGGTTGATGTAGACCATGATGGCGTTGTCATCCACTGCGCCCCAGTTGCCCCAGACCTGATCGTAGATCATATCCTTGGTAAAAACCTGCTGCGGGTGCCGCACAAACATCAGCAGCAGGGCACGCTCCTTCTCGGAGAGGTTCAGTTCCTCATTGTTCTTGTAAAAGCGCATGGTACCGGTATCGCACAGGAACGGGCCGCAGGTGATCTGGTGATTGTTCTCCTGCGAGAAGCTTTTGCTGCGGCGGATGAGCGCCTTGACCTTTGCGCCAAGGATCTGCGGACGGAAGGGCTTGGTAATATAATCGTCCGCACCGAGGGAAAGCCCGTACATGAAGTCGTAATCCTCACTGCGTCCGCTGATGATGATGACCGGGATGGTCACACCATTGCGCCGGATGGTCTGGATCACATCAAACCCTTCCATATCGCCCAGCATGATGTCCATCAGGATCATATCCAGCGTATCGCTCTGCCGTGCGATCAGGTCCAGCGCCGCCGTACCGCTGTTGACCACCGTGGGCTCCATTTCATTGCTGACCATTACTTTGGATAATAATTTGCAAATTGCCGGATCATCGTCTACAATAAGAACATGATACGCCATACCTTACACCCTTTTCCCGAGGTTTGTCGAATATTCTGTTTATAAAGTATAACATCTTTGCCCCGCATCCGCAAGCGGGCGCAAAAAAGGAGGCTGCGTATGAAACCGTCTCTCCGGGCACGCCTGCAGCGCAATGCTTCGCTGATCTTCCAGACCTGCATCATGGGGGTCTGCCTGCTGGCGC
This sequence comes from uncultured Faecalibacterium sp., assembly GCA_902463905.1. Classification (GTDB taxonomy): domain Bacteria; phylum Bacillota; class Clostridia; order Oscillospirales; family Ruminococcaceae; genus Faecalibacterium. The sequence continues at coordinate 17,779 of CABQHF010000005.1, forward strand.
TCCTGATCCCTTCCGGTATTTCCTTCTGGCACGATTACCGCGACAGCCTGATCGAAAGCCAGACCCGCCAGCTGGAACTGGTGGTGCAGAGTTTTGCCGATGTGATGCGCTACACCCTGACCGAATACACTGCCCGGCTGGATGCCGCCGCAGAAAAGCTCCGCGCAGACCCGGACACGCTCCCCAATCTGAGCCGCAGCGACACCATTCAGGACCTTTGGGTCGAGGATGCGGACGGCGTTGTTACCGCCCGGCGCTACGGTGTTACCGCCCTGTGTGATGTTCTGCTGACCAAGACCAAGGGCATCAGCTACTGGCAGTACCACAGCGGAGACCGGCACTATCTTGTGCTGAAGAAGCCGGTGGACGGGCAGACCATCTGTCTGGTCACGGACGCGGAAGCGTTTTATCAACAGCTGGTCTCGGACATTCATGTGGGAGAAAACGGCTATCTGGTCATCAAAAACGCCCAGAACCGGATCATTATGCACCCGGAGCGGGCACAGTGGGGAATGGATATTCTGGCCGGGCGGCTGGAACTGTACAAGGATGCCGCGCTGGATCTTGACAGCCTGCAAACGCTGCTGGACGCACAGCTGACGCAGCGCTCCGGCATCATGGACTACTACTCCTACTGGTGGAACGACCCCGCCTTGCCGCGGGTGCACAAGGTGAGCGCGTTCCGGCGCATTGATATCGGCGACAGCTTCTGGACCGTCAGTGCGGTGCTGGATTATGACGATCTGTACCAGCCGGTAGCAGACAGCTTTTTCCGGGTGGCAGTGCTGTTCGGGCTTATTGTGCTGGTGCTGGCGGCCATCATGGTCTATATTTTCCGGCTGTTGCTGAAGAACCGCCGCAGTGCGGATAAAATTTCCGCCCTGAAGGAAGTGAACAGCGCACTGGAAGAGCTGCACCGCAGCGAGGAATCGCTGGCACACGGGCAGCGCCTGCAGCTGATGGGCACACTGACCGGCGGCATTGCCCACGAGTTCAACAATTTCCTGACCCCCATCACCGGGTATGCAGATCTGATCTTGGCGGCGACTGACCCGGACAGCGAGATCTACGACAATGCGCTGGAGATCAGCGAAGCCGCCGCAAAAGCGCAGGACGTGGTAAAGCAGATCTCTGCCATGAGCCGCAAAAACGTGGAGACCGTCTACGACACCCTCCGGGTGCGCCCGCTGCTGGAAAAAACAGTCCGGCTTGCCGCCACCAACTGCCCGAAGCAGATCACACTGACAACAGACCTGCAGCTGGAGCAGGAGTGCATTCTGGGCAACACCACCCAATTGCAGCAGGTACTTCTGAACATCTGCGTCAATGCCGTCCACGCCATGGGCACAGAGCCGGGAACGCTGCGGCTGTGCGCCGTCACAGTTCCGCAGAAAGAGCTTGTAGAGCGCTTCCCGGACGAGAAAATTTCGCAGGACTGGAAAACCTATGTCCGCATCTCAGTCTCGGACACCGGCTGCGGCATGGACAAGGACACTTTGCAGCACATCTTTGAGCCCTTCTTCACCACCAAAAAGACCGGCGAAGGCACCGGTCTGGGGCTTGCCGTGGCAGAGCAGATCATCCGCACCCACCGCGGACACATCTGCGCCGAGAGCACGCCGGGCAAGGGCTCCACCTTCTTTCTCTATCTCCCGGTCCTGGAGCCCCGGCAGGAGCAGGAACCGCTCAGGTGGGGGATGCAGAATAACCTGCGCATTCTGACCGCAGACGACAACCAGAAGGTGCTGAGTATGCTCCAAAAGGATCTGGGACGGCTGGGTCTTGGCATTTCCACCTGCACCCGCCGGGACGAGCTGCGCCGTCTGTTGGAGGAGCAGACCTTTGACGTGCTGCTCATTGACGAAAGCCTGACCGACGGCAGCGGGGTGGACCTTTGTATGTCCATTCAGAACCAGTACCCCGCCCTGACCCGCATCGTGATGACCAATGCGCCCACAAGGGAGCTGATGGATGCCCGCCGCCATAAGATCATTGACGGCTACATCTTAAAACCGGTTGCCGTTCCCACCCTGATGGAAGTGATCCGCAGCAGCCGCAGACAGTGAATTTTGCTCCGTGACCGGCCTTGAAACCGGTCACGGATTTTTTATTGCCGCTTCTTACGGCGCATTAAGATACACCTTAATAAAGCGTAATATAACCTGCTTCGGGCTGTAAGCTTTCTCCTTTATACTGAAACCATCAAAAGGCGGGACACTCCGCCGCACGGTACGGTCAAAAAGAGAAAGGAAGTCACGATCATGAGCGAAACCACCCTTGCACTGCTGGGCTTTGCCGCAGTCATCGCGGTCATTGTGCTGCTTCTGCGCAATGTCACCGTTCCCTCGCTGGCGTTCGTCAGCGTTTCCGCAGTCACTGCTGTCCTGCTGGTAGCCACCCGCACCTTTACGCTGGACGAGATCGCCGTTTATATCAAAGCCGGTGTTGCCGGTGTCAGCGGCACCGCCATCCTGTTCATTTTCTCGGTGCTGTTTTTCGGCGTCATGACCGACGCCGGAATGTTTGACCGCATCATTGGTGCCCTGATGAAAAAGGTCGGCAACAATGTGGTAGGTGTGGCTTTGATGACCTGCCTGATCGCCGCCATTGCCCATCTGGACGGCAGCGGTGCCGCCACCTTCCTTATTACAGTACCCGCCATGCTGCCGGTGTATAAGCGGCTGCACATGCGCCGCGAAACGCTGCTTCTGATCTGCGTTACCGCCATGGGTGTGATGAACCTGATGCCTTGGGGCGGCCCCACTATGCGCGCTGCAAGTGTGGTAGGTATTGAGCCCAACGACCTGTGGTTCCGTCTGATGCCCATGCAGCTGGTGGGGCTTGTTCTGGCCGTGGGCACTGCACTGTTCTGGGGCGTGCAGGAAAAAAAGCGCATTGCAAAGCTTGGCGATGCCGCCTGCGAGGATGCCGGCCGCTACGATGATTCCGAATCCGCTGAAAAAGATGCGTCTTTAGCGCGTCCGCAGAACTTCGTGTTCAACCTTGTGCTGACGCTGGTGGTCATCGGGGTCCTTGTGCTGGATATCCTGCCCACCTATGTCGTCTTTATGATTGCCTGCACGCTGGGTCTGTTCGTGAACTATCACGGCAAGAAGCTGCAGAGCCAGATCATCAAAGCCCATGCTGCTGCCGGCCTGACGATGGCCTCCACCATTCTGTGCGCCGGTGTGTTTCTGGGCGTGCTGCAGCAGAGCGGCATCATGGAGGAAATGGCTGTGGTCATGGCCGGCTTCATTCCCCCTGCAATGGGCCGCTTTCTGCCGGTCATCATCGGCGTGCTCAGTGTCCCGCTGGCGCTGCTGTTCGACACCGACTCGTATTTCTACGGTCTGCTTCCGGTGCTGATGAGCGTCGGCACGCAGTTCGGCGTAGACCCAGTGCACATCGCCATCTCCATGGTGGTCTGCCGCAACTGCGCCACCTTCATCAGCCCGGTGGCTCCTGCCACCTATCTGGGCATTGGTCTGGCCGGGGTGGAGATCAAGGATCACATCAAGTTCTGCTTCGGCTGGCAGTGGGGCGTTTCCATCCTCTGTCTGGTGGCCGGTCTGCTCCTTGGCATTATCCGCTTTTAAATCTCACAGCCGCCCGGTGATTTCCCATTGCGGGAGGCCGGGCGGCTGATTTTATTGGAAAGGAGATCTCCCCATGCAGGAAATCACCATTACCACCGCAGCCGATGCCATCTACCGTCTGGCAGCCGGAAACCTGCGCTACCTGAACACCCAAAAAGGACACGGCGATGTTTCCCGCCGGGTACGTCTGGCGACCGCTCTTCACGGCCAGAACCCGTATGCCATTATTGTGACCTGCTCGGACTCGCGGGTCATCCCGGAGCATATTTTTTCTGCCGGGATCGGTGAACTGTTCGTCATCCGGCTGGCAGGCAATGTGATCGACTCCCACCAACTGGGCAGCATCGAGTATGCCGCTGGGCATCTGGGCTGCAAGCTGGTCGTCGTGCTGGGGCATACCCAGTGCGGAGCTGTGGAGGCAGCGATTCACCACGAACCGGAAGGCTATATCAAGTTCATCACTGACGAGATCAAAAAAGCCATCGGCGATGAGCGGGACCCCTACCGTGCCAGCTGCCTGAATGTGCGCAACAGCGTCCGCGAGATCGAGAGCAGCCTTTCCATCAGCCGCATCGAGGACGAGACCGGCCTGCGGGTGGTAGGTGCCATGTACCACATCGAGGACGGCAGTGTGGAATTTTTGTAAAAGGAGCGTTATCATGCGATCTGAATTTTTCGGTTGGAAGCTGCTTGCCGCACTCCGCTTCTTTTTTCTACTGAATGCCGGGCTGTTTCTTACGGCACTTGGTACGGCGTTCTTCAAAGCCCCCAACCATTTTGCGTTCGGCGGCATTACCGGCCTTTCCATTATCCTGTCCACAGTATTTCCCCGGTGGGATGTAGGCGGTTATATGTGGATCATCAATGCTATTCTGGTACTGGTCGGCCTACTTTTTCTAGGGTGGCGTACCATGGGCTGGACTGTCTACGCATCCTTTGTCCTCTCGTTTTACGTCAGCCTGTGCGAAACCGTCTGGCCACTTGAAAAACCCCTGAGCGATGACCCGCTGCTGGAGCTGTGCTTTACAGTCATGCTGCCTGCCGTGGGCAGTGCGGTCGTTTTTAATATCGGAGCCTCCACCGGCGGAACCGATATCGTGGCAATGGTTCTGCACAAATACACCCATCTGGAGATTGGTCGTGCACTGCTGGTCAGTGACCTTGGCATCGTGCTGATCGCAGCCTGTATCTATGGCCCGGCCACCGGCCTGTACTGCATCCTTGGCATGGTGCTGAAATCCACCCTTGTGGATACCGCCATCGAAAGCTTCCATCTGCGTAAGGTCTGCACTGTCGTGACCACCGACCCTGACCCCATCCGGGATTTTATCGTGCACAAGCTGAACCGCTCTGCCACCGAGGAAAAGGCCACCGGCGCATACTCGCAGGAAGAAAAGTGGGCGGTGATGACCGTCCTGACGCCGGCACAGGCACAGCTGCTGCGCAATTTTCTCCGCGTGCAGGACCCGCACGCGTTTATTACCATTGTCAATAGCAGCGAGATCATTGGAAAAGGATTTTCCTCCAACTGAGAGAACCATGCGTGATTTTGCCACAGATCCACGTTGATGAAATTCTCCGCCCATTAAATATCATTTTTTCTCTGAGATATTTTATAAGTCCTACTATCACTGCTTTATCACAATAAATTTTGCAAAATCATCTTGACGCACCGTTCAATTCGTGATACTCTCTGTCACAAATCCCACTGATTTTGTGGATTGGTCAAAAGCAATCCACAAGATGTGGTCGTGTTCATTTTGAACACTGCCTCACCGTGGATTATTCCTGAAAGATTAACCGCCCCGCAACACACCCGATTCATTTTGCCGCTGATTCACCCGACAAAATCCATCGCTGCGCTGCATGGGCGGTTTTCTCTTTTTGTGGGAAACGCACCTTGAAAATTTCATGAGCCGACCGGACGTGATACCGACTTTTCGTCAACGCCGCTGCACAAACAGGGGCAGGAACTTCGTTCGGAGCAAACGGTGACCCCATTACATGAGCAGCACCACCTCTACTTATTTTTGCGTCTTAACAATTCGGAAACATTTGTTGAAAATGCGTTTTGAGCGCAGCGGTAGAGGGCAAGAACCGTCCCGTGGCCACAAATTTTCAATTCTTGAAAATTTCCTGTCCATCCGGGACTTCACTTCTCAAACTCTTGCGAGTTTTCCAAGTGATCTTGTTGGGGTAGCGCTTGTCGGGGCAACGCCCCTCCATCTGCTGTCGCAGACCGCGCTGCCGCTTAAAAGCCCCACTGGGGCTTTCATTGCTCCGCTGCGCTGCGCAAACGCGGTCCCACCCCAAACCCTGCTCATGGTTCGCACCTGATGGTGTGAACAGCAACGGCGTGTCGTGCTTTACATAACTTCACCGAGGAGTTATCGAACAG
>CABQHF010000006.1 GCA_902463905.1 uncultured Faecalibacterium sp.
GCAGCGGTGTGCTCGCAGAGGTCCGTAAGCGCGAGGCTTACGAGAAGCCGTCTGTTAAGCGCAAGAAGAAGTCCGAAGCAGCCCGCAAGCGCAAGTTCAAGTAATTAACTGCTTGAAATCGCACGTTGCTTTTGATTTCAAACGCGTTGCTAACGCCGATGTAGGAGAGCCTGTTCTGCAGGCTCTCCTATTTTCATTTCAGGGAGAACTACTATGCTCATCACCCCCGAATACGTTTTCAAGGATGTGACCCATATCACGCCGGAGTGGCTGGCGGCAAAGGGCATCTGTGCCCTTGTGCTGGATATCGACAACACCCTCACCGCCGACCGCAGCCAGGAGCTGCCGGAAGAAGTAGCCCAGTGGCTGGACGCCATGCGTGCCGCCGGGGTAAAACTGACCATCGTGTCCAACGGGGCAGAAAAGCGGGTGCGGCCCTTTGCGCAGAAGCTGGGTCTTGCCTATCTGTACCGCTCGGCAAAGCCTCTGCCCTTTGCGCTGATGGTGGCACAGCACCGCATGGGAGTGAAGCACAGCCAGATGGCCATGGTGGGCGACCAGCTCTACGCCGACCGCATGGCGGCTGCACTGTACGACATCCCCGGCCTGATGGTGGTGCCCCGCGGCCCGGACTTGGGCGCGCAGGTCATCCTCAAGCGCAAGTGGGAGAAAAAACACTGGCAGGAATATTACGACCGGGGAGGGAAGACCCTGTGAGCGACGATTGGAAGATCCGGTTCGGCACGGCCGGCACCAGCGACAGCTTTGCCGCCCAGGGGTACAAGACCAGCCTGGAGGTGCCGGAGTACACCGCAAAGATGGGCCTGAACGCCTTTGAGTACCAGTGCGGGCGCGGGGTGCGTCTGGGGCTGGACAAGGCCGCGAAGATGGCGGCTCTGGCTGCCCTGAAGGACATCCTGTTCAGCGTGCACGCGCCGTATTATATCAGCATGTCCAGCATGGAAGAGGACAAGCGGCTGAACAGCATCCAGTACCTGCTGCAGAGCGCGGCAGTGTGCAGGGCGCTGGGCGGAAAACGTATCATCTTCCATTCCGGCAGCTGCGGCAAGCAGAGCCGGGAGGCGGCTCTCGAAAAGGCACTGGACACCATGCGCCGCGCCGTGGAAGCACTGGACGCGGCGGGCTTTGCCGACATGACCCTCTGCCCGGAGACCATGGGCAAGATCGGCCAGCTGGGCACGCTGGACGAGGTGCTGGCTCTGTGCAGCGTGGATGAGCGCATCACGCCCTGCATCGACTTCGGCCACCTGAACGCCCGCACGCTGGGCGGCATCCAGTCCAAGGCCGATTATGCCGCCATCCTCGACCGCATGGCCGAGGCACTGGGGGATGAGCGTGCCCGGCGGTTCCATGTGCATTTTTCCCGCATCGAGTATTCCAAGGGCGGCGAAAAACGGCATTGGACCTTTGCCGAAACCCAGTTCGGCCCGGAGCCGCAGCCGCTGATGGAGCTGCTGGCAGAGCGCGGGCTGGCCCCGGTGGTCATTTGCGAGAGCGCGGGCACCCAGGCCGAGGACGCCTGCACTATGCAGCAGATGTACCGTGCAGCGCGGGATTTGAGAAAAATTTTGTGATTTCATCGTGTTTTTTGCCGAAACCCCTTGCCAAACGGCAGCGGATTGGGTAAAATAAATAAAGATATGCGATAAGCATTTGAGATTAAATTTATGGAGGAATTCCTATGATTTCTGCAGGCGAGTTTCGCAACGGCGTGACCTTTGAGCAGGACGGCCAGGTTCTTCAGGTCGTTGAGTTCCAGCACGTCAAGCCCGGCAAGGGCGCTGCCTTTGTCCGCACCAAGACCAAGAACGTGATCACCGGCTCTGTGGTTGAGACCAGCTACAACCCGACCGCAAAGTTCCCGCAGGCTTTCATCGAGCGCAAGGACGTGACCTACAGCTACGAGGATGGCGACCTGTACCACTTCATGGACAACGAGACTTACGATGACATCCCCGTCAACGCAAGCGATGTGCCCGATAACTTCAAGTTCTGCAAGGAGAACGAGCTGTGCAAGCTGCTGAGCTACAAGGGCAAGGTGTTCAGCGTCGAGATCCCCAACTTCATCGAGCTGGAAGTCACCCAGACCGAGCCGGGTGTCAAGGGCAACACTGCCACCAACACCCTGAAGCCCGCTACCGTCGAGACCGGTGCTGAGATCCGTGTGCCCCTGTTCATCAACGAGGGCGACCACATCCGCATCGATACCCGCACTGGCGAGTATATGGAGCGCGTCTGATCTTTTTCAGAAGTTACCGGGCAGCGGGCGACCGTTTGCCCGGTTTTTTTCAAACAACAAGGAGGGCAATCGTATGGAACTGAGCAAGAAGGCAGCCTATCTGCAGGGCCTTGTGGACGGCCTGGGCGTGGATGAGTCCACCAAGGAAGGCAAAATCATCAAGGCCATGAGCGCACTGCTGGCGGAGATGGCCGAGGCCCTGGAGGGCATGGACGAGGATCTTTCCCGCGCATACGACCAGATCAACGACCTGAGCGATGAGCTGGAGGATCTGGAAGCCGACCTGTACGAGGACGAAGAGGACGAAGAGGACGAAGAGGACGAGGACGAAGACGACGAGGACGAAGACGACGAGGACGAAGAAGAGGATGCGGATGACGCCAACGACGATGACATCGCCAGCGAGCCCTTCTATGAGGTGGCCTGCCCCAACTGCGGCGAGACCGTGTATGTGAGCGAGGACGACCTGGACGCCGGTGAAGCCAACTGTGCCCACTGCGGCGTGACCTTTGAGGTGGCGCTGGAAGGCGACGAGGAAGAACCCGACGAGGATGCTCCCGTACAATACGAGGTGACCTGCCCGGACTGCGGCACCACCGCCGTGTTTGAGGAAGAAGAGCTGCTGGAGGGCGACCCCAAGTGCCCCAACTGCGGCAAGCCCCTGAACTTTGAGGTGACCGAGGAGTAAAAGGCACCAGCGTGGTGCCCTGCCCTGCGGCTCACACAGAATGCAAATGAAAAAGCTGCTGCACATTTCTGTGCAGCAGCTTTTTTGTTTCACTGTGCGTTTGCCTTCTGCAGCCAGATGCTGCCGATGTCCAGAGCGTTGTACAGGCCATGCTTGGTGGTCTGGCGTGCCACACGCTCCTGCGGAGCCTTGGTAGTGTCGGTGGAGAGCAGCATCAGATGCACCTTATCCGCCACCTGCTGATCCCCGACGGGGGTCGTGGTCAGGATCTGGAGATAGAGCACATAAGGGTCGGTCATGCGGCCGTAATACAGCTCGTTGTCCTTGCGGACGAGGGGCTTGCCTTTATAAGTCAGTTTCGGAGTAAATGCCATCGTGAAAGCCTCCCTGTCTTTTGAATTCAATCCAGTATAACACATTCATAATAGCGGATGCAAGCATTTGCCGGATGTTTTGCACACATCAGTGCAGCAATGTGCAAAAGAGGCCGGTGCATTTGGCCAAAACCGGCAGCAAAACTTTGCGCGTTTTGCCTCTTGCAGGCCCTGCCGCATATGGTATACTAAAAGTGGAAAACGGTGCCTTGTGCACCAGAGAAAAGGAGAACCCGTATGGCAGATTATCAGGAATACCGGCGGCGGGTGCTGCACCGGCGCTGGCGTCGGCGCTTCATGGCGGTGGGGCTGCTGCTTCTGCTGGTGTTGCTGGGGGCTTTGGGGATGATGTGGAAACGCATCCATCGCGAGCCTGCCCCGGCGCTGCCGCAGGACACCATCCTGCAACAGGCAACGGCCGACAACACCTGGAACACGCTCCAGTATACCGCAACGCGCTCCCTCACGGTGCAGACGCTGTCCACCGGCACCACCACCGCGCTGGATTTCCGTATGGCGGCCCTGCCCAAAGTGCTCCCGGTGGAAAAAAGCTGGTTTTCGCAGGTGAGCTTCGTGGGCGACAGCCTGACTCAGGGCATGCAGATGTACGACACCGGCCTGCCGGGTGCCATGTTCTGCGCCTACCGGGGGGTGGGCCCCAATGCCATCGTCAACGGCACCAGCTGCAAGCGGGCCGACGGCGTAGCCGAAGTACCGCTGGACGCCCTGACCGCCCAGCAGCCCAAGGCAGTGTATCTGCTGCTGGGCACCAACGTGCTGGGCACGGACAGCGATTACACCAGCTTCCTCACCTATTACCGGCTGATGCTGGACATGATCACCCAGGCGCTGCCGGGTACGCCGGTGTATGTGCAGTCCATCACCCCGGTGCGGCCGGAGGTGGCTGCGAAAAAGGGCCACGAGGGTCTCAACCGCGACCGCCTGTGCCGCATCAACGATGAGCTGGCCGCCGTGGCGCTGGAAAAGAACTGCTATTTCCTCAACCTGTGGGAGGTGCTGGCCGACGAGAACGGCGACCTGAAGGCCGAATACGCCCAGCCGGACGGCTACCACCTCAAGCCGGAAGGCTACACGGCCTGGGTGGATTACCTGTGCAGCCACACGGCAGGGTGATGCGGTCCGGGCACTGCGGTACAGAATGATGGTGACTTGCCAAACTCTTTGTGTATCATAGGGGACATCTGGCAGGTCATGGCCGTGCCGAAACGATGAAACGAAAAAAGGCGGTGCCGTACAATGTGTGCGGCATCGCCTTGCTTTTTTAATAGGATCAGAACAGGCCGGTGATCTTGCCGTCGGCGTCCACGTCGATGCCCACGGCGGCGGGCTTCTTGGGCAGGCCCGGCATGGTCATGATGCTGCCGCAGATGACCACTACGAAACCGGCACCGGCGGCCAGACGCACCTCACGCACCTCCATGGTAAAGCCGGTGGGGGCACCGGTGAGCTTGGCGTTGTCGCTGAAGCTGTACTGGGTCTTGGCAATGCACACGGGCAGGTCGCCGTAGCCCATCTCGGTCAGCTCGGCCAGCGTCTTGCTGGCGGCGGCGCTGTAGTTCACGCCGTCGGCACGGTAGATCTTGGTGGCAATGGCGTTGATCTTGTCCTTCAGGGGCATGTCCAGCGGGTAGGTGTACTGGATGGGACGGTCCTCCATCACTTCCAGTACCTTCTCGGCCAGAGCCTTGCCGCCCTCGCCGCCCTTGGCGAACACCTCGCTCAGCACGCAGGGCACGCCCTGCTCGGCGCACACCTGCTCCACATAGGCCTGCTCTTCCGGGGTGTCGGTGGGGAAGGCGTTGATGGCCACCACTACCGGCAGGCCAAAGCCGTTTTTCAGGTTGTCGATGTGGCGGATGAGGTTGGAGGCACCAGCCTTCACAGCTTCCAGATTGGGCTTGCTCAGGTCAGCCTTGGCCACGCCGCCGTGGCTCTTGAGGGCACGCACGGTGGCCACCAGCACGCAGGCGCTGGGTGCGATGCCCGCATAGCGGCACTTGATATCCAGGAACTTTTCCGCGCCCAGATCTGCACCGAAACCGGCTTCCGTGACGGTGTAGTCCGCCAGCGACAGACTCAGCTTGGTGGCCAGCACGCTGTTGCAGCCGTGAGCGATGTTGGCGAAGGGGCCGCCGTGGATGATGGCGGGGTTGTTCTCCAGGGTCTGGACGAGGTTGGGATCCAGAGCATCTTTCAGCAGGGCGGTCATGGCACCGGCGGCACCAATGTCCCCGGCGGTGACGGGCTTGCCGTCGTAGGTGTAGGCGCACACGATCTTGGAAAGCCGCTCCTTCAGGTCGGAGATGCTGGTGGCCAGGCAGAAGATGGCCATCACTTCGCTGGCAACAGTAATGTCGAAGCCGTCCTCGCGGGGGGTGCCGTTCACCTTGCCGCCCAGACCGTCCACGATGAACCGCAGCTGACGGTCGTTCATGTCCATGCAGCGCTTCCAGGTGATGCGGCGGGGGTCGATGTTCAGCGGGTTGCCCTGCTGGATGCTGTTGTCGATCATGGCAGCCAGCAGGTTGTTGGCGGTGCCGATGGCGTGCAGGTCCCCGGTGAAGTGCAGGTTGATGTCCTCCATGGGCACCACCTGTGCGTAGCCGCCGCCGGCTGCGCCGCCCTTGATGCCGAACACGGGGCCCAGGCTGGGCTCGCGCAGGCAGAGCATGGTCTTTTTGCCCAGGGCGTTCATGGCGTCGGCCAGGCCCACGCTGGTGGTGGTCTTGCCCTCACCGGCCGGGGTGGGGCTGATGGCGGTGACAAGGATCAGCTTGCCCTGCTTTTTCGCGTTGTGGATCAGGCGGTGGTTGATCTTGGCCTTGTAGCGGCCGTAGGGGATCACGTCCTCGTCGGCCAGACCCAGCTGGGCGGCGATCTGGGTGATGGGCTTCATGGTGGCTTCCTGTGCGATCTCGATATCGGTTTTCATCAGACATCCTCCTTGATAGCAAAAAAGGACAGCTTTGCGCAGCAATTGCGCAAGGCTGCCCAGACGGTCGGCATTGACATTCCCCGCATCTCTGCACTGTGGTGCTCCACAAGATTCCGTCAGCAAAGATGCGGTCTTTATATTGTAAAGATAGCACACCGGCAGGGTGTTTGTCAAGGAAAAACATATACGAACTTGTCGGGGCGAGGCCCCTCCATCTTGCTGCGCAAGACCGTTCTGTCGCTTGAAAGCCCCACTGGGGCTTTCCTTGCTGCGATGCGCTCGCAAACGCGAATATTTTGCGTTCTACAGCTTTCTGTGCTATAATTAAACTGGATTATTATGAAAACAGAAAGCAGGAATCCCTTTATGCTGCAAAATCCTGAATTGCATTATCTGGACAATGCCGCCACCACCATCGTGGCACCGGAGGTGGCAGACGTCATCGACAAGGCCATGCGGGAGCACTGGGCCAACCCCTCCAGCCTGTACGGCCCCGGTGCCCGCAGTGAGGAGGCATTGAATGCCGCTCGCTCTGCCGTGGCCCGTACCCTGGGCTGCAAGGCAAAGGAATTGTACTTCACCGCCTGCGGTAGCGAGAGCAACAATCTGGCCCTGCTGGGGGCCGCCCGCACCCGCACCTTTGGCAAGGACATCGTGGTGTCCGGCTTCGAGCACCCCAGCGTCCAGCGCCCGCTGGAAGATCTGGCAAAGCGCGGCTACAACGTGACCGTGGTGAAGCCCCGCGCCGACGGCACGCTGGACATCAACGAGATGCTGGAGCATGTGGGCAAAAACACCATCCTGGTGGCCTGCATGATGGTGAACAACGAGGTGGGTACCCGGAACGATGTGGAGCGTCTGGCGGCCGAGGTCAAGCGCCGCAACAGCCGCACCATCGTGCATGTGGACGCCGTGCAGGCCTGGATGCGGGTGCCCATCAAGCTGGACAACATCGACACTCTGGCGGTGAGCGGCCATAAGATCCACGCGCCCAAGGGCATCGGTGCGCTGTACCTGTCCGACCGGCTGGTGCAGGCATTCCAGCCGCCGTATCTGGGCGGCGAGCAGGAGCGCGGGCTGCGCCCCGGCACCGAGAACCTGCCTTACGCCATGGGCCTTGCCGCCGCGGCCGCCCGCCTTACCAAAACCATGAAGAGCCGTGACACGGCCATGCGTGCGCTGAACCGGCGCCTGCGGGAGGGGCTGAAAGCCTTCCCGGAAGTGGTGGTCAACAGCCCCGAGGATGCGGTGCCGGAAGTGCTGAACTTCAGCGAGATGTGCATCAAGAGCGAAACGATGCTGGCCTGGCTGGCCCAGGCGCAGATCTACGTTTCCTCGGCCAGTGCCTGCGGCCGGGGCCAGCCCAGCCACACGCTGGCGGCTATGGGCCGGGACCCGCTGGCCATCGACACCGCCATCCGGGTGTCCTTCTGCGCCGACAACACCCCGGAGGATGTGGACGCCTTCCTCAACCGCTTCGAGGACGGCATGAAGCACCTGCAGAGAATCAAAAAATAATCAGGAGATACAACATTTATGCATGAGATCATTCTGGGCTATCAGGGCGAAATGTCCCTGAAAGGCCTCAACCGCAACCAGTTCGAGTCGGCCATGATGAAGATCCTGCGCTACCGGCTCAAGACCGTGGGCAAGTTCAAGGTGTACTGCACCCAGTCCACCTTCTACATGGAGCCGGAGGAAGAGGACGTGGACATGGACCTGGCCTTCGACCGGGTGAGCAAGGTGTTCGGTCTGGCGTCCCTCAGCCGCGCCGTGGTCTGCGACAAGGACTTTGACACCATCTGCCAGACCGCCGAGGAGTACCTCGGTGCCAGCCTGCATGGCATCCGCACCTTCAAGGTGGAGGCCCGCCGTTCCGACAAGAGCTACCCCATGACCAGCCCGGAGCTGATGCGGGAGCTGGGCGCCTACCTGCTGGGCAAGCACAACTACCTCAAGGTGGACGTGCACAACCCGCAGTTCAAGGTCATCGTGGAGATCCGCGATTACGGTGCGTATATTCACGGCCCGAAAGTACCGGGTGAGGGTGGTCTGCCCGTGGGCACCAGCGGCCGCGCCCTGAATATGCTGTCCGGCGGCATCGACAGCCCGGTGGCAGCTTACCGCATGGCAAAGCGCGGTCTGGCCCTGGACCACATTCATTTTGCGTCCCCTCCGTATACTTCGGAGCGCGCAAAACTCAAAGTTAAGGCTCTGGCCCAGCTCACCAGCATCTATACCGGCAGTTCCAACCTGTTTGTGGTGCCCTACACCAAACCGCAGGAATACATCCGGGATAACGCCCCCGATGTGCTGTTCACGGTGCTCATGCGCCGCAGCATGATGCGCATTGCCAACGTCATCGCAAAGCGGCAGGGCTGCGAAGCACTGGTCACCGGCGAGAGCCTGGCTCAGGTGGCCAGCCAGACCGTCAAGGCCCTGCAGTGCACCGACGCCGCACAGGACCTGCCCATCCTGCGCCCGCTCATCGGCATGGACAAGACCGAGATCGTGGAGACGGCCCGCCACATCAATACCTTTGAGACCAGCATCCTGCCTTACGAGGACTGCTGCACCATCTTCACGCCCCCGCACCCGAAGATCCGCCCGGAGCTGGAAGAGATCCTGGAAGCCGAAGCCGCCATGCCGGGCCTTGCCGCACTCGAAGCCGAGGCCGCCGAGAACGCCGAGCGCATCCGCATCCGCATCACCGATCAGGTAGAATTCGAGGGTTGATTTGTCCATGACTGCAGAGATCATCAGTGTCGGCACCGAGCTGCTGCTCGGCAACATTCTCAACACCAATGCCCAGTACCTCAGCCGGGAGCTGGCCGCGCTGGGCATCACGGTCCAGCGGGAGAGCACCATCGGTGACAACCACAGCCGCCTGGCGGATTTTGTCAACGAGGCCAAGCAGCGCTGCGACCTGCTGGTGTTCACCGGCGGGCTGGGGCCCACGGCGGACGACCTGACCAAGGAGACCGTGGCCTCCTGCTACGGCGACACCCTGGCCTTTGACGCGGAAGAGTGGGACAAGATCGTGGCCTACTTTACCCGCACCGGCCGCACGGTCACCCCCAACAACCGCAAGCAGGCCATGGTGCCGGTAAAGGGCCATAAGGTGGTGAACCGCCATGGCACCGCGCCGGGTGACTGGTTTGAGCAGGACGGCCGCTGCGCCGTGCTGATGCCCGGTGTGCCCCACGAGATGAAGGCCATGTGGCAGGAGGAAGTGCGCCCGCTGCTGCTGGCGCGGCAGAACTGTGCCCTGCACAGTCTGACGCTGCGGGTGCTGGGCGGCGAGAGCAACCTGGAATATCAGGTGCGGGATCTGCTGGAAAATGCAAACCCCACCGCCGCCATCTACTGCAAGACCGGCGAATGCGAGATCCGCATCACCGCCCGGGCCAAAACCGACACGGAAGCCGAAACAATGTGCCGCGCCTATGCCAAAAAGTTCTATGATCTGCTGGGCGATGCGGTGTATGATGAGGATGTGGCCGGGCTGGAAGAAACGGTGGTGCACACCCTGCAGCGCAAGGGGCTGACCCTTGCCACAGCAGAGAGCTGCACGGGCGGCATGATCGCCCAGCGCATCACCAACGTGTCCGGTGCAAGTGAAGTGTTCGGCTACGGCTTCGTGACCTACTGGGAGCAGGCTAAGGCAAAGCTGGTGGGGGTGGACCCTGCCGTGATCGAGCAGTACAACGTGGTATCTGCTCCGGTGGCGGCACAGATGGCGCTGGGCGCGGCGCAGGCTGCCGGGGCCGACATCGGCATCAGTGTCACCGGTGTGGCCGGGCCGACCGGCGGCGATGCCGTGCGGCCGGTGGGCACCGTGTATCTGGGTGCGGCCCGCGGTGATACCGTGTATGTGGAAAAGCTGTTCGTTTCCCGGCCGGACCGGGCGCTCATCCGTGCCCGCGCTGCGCAGGAAGCACTGGTGCTGGCCCTGCGGCTGGCGCAGGACAAGGTGCCTGCCGCCACAAAGCCGCTGGCCGCCGCCGACTGCTGCGATGCAGCCGCGCTGGACGCCCTGAACGCCGCCTTTCTTGCAGAATAATACGGTCCCCTGCGGACCGCGGGGGTGAAGAACTTGAGCTGTGAACAAAACGAACCGGTCCGCTGTGTGCTCCGGCTGTTCGGGGCATCGGCGCTGGGGGTGCAGCAGGCGGCGTCTGCTTTCCCGTCGGAGTGGTGTGTGACCGCCCAATGCCGCAGCCGCGGCGCGGAAACGCTGATCGCACTGCGGAGCGAAAATGCCGCCGGGCTGGACAAGGCCCGCCGCAGTCTGCACGGCTGCTTTGCGGCTGACTTGTACGGAGAAGGGGACACGGACCTTGCCGCCGCCGTGGTGCAGGCGCTGGAACACCGCCGTCGGCTGCTGGTGTGCGCGGATGCTGCCGCCGGGGCCCTGATGGAAGCCCGGCTGGAAGCCGTGCCCGGGGCCGAAAAGGTGTTCGACTTTGGCACCCAGAGCTATGCCGACCCCAAGGTGGGGGCACAGATCGCCCGCCGGGCTGCCCGCAGGCAGGACGCTGCCGCCGCATTGGCCCGGGTACAGGCGGCACAGCACCTTGTGGGGGCAGAGCTGTCCGCTGGGTGCTGGGAGCAGGACGGGAAATTTCTGCTGCTGCTGGGCACCCGCAAGGGCTGCTGGCTGCGCACCGTGTACCGGGAGGATGGGCCGGGCCTTTGGCTGCTGGACATGATCCGCCGGGCAGCCTGCGGTCTGCCGCAGGTCCCCGGCACGAGCTGGCAGCACTACCGCGACCCGGTGCCGGAAGCTGTGTCTGCCCCGCCTGCAGCGCAGGCGGAGGCCCGC
This sequence comes from uncultured Faecalibacterium sp., assembly GCA_902463905.1. Lineage (GTDB taxonomy): Bacteria > Bacillota > Clostridia > Oscillospirales > Ruminococcaceae > Faecalibacterium. Next base: position 11,104 of record CABQHF010000006.1, read on the forward strand.
CCGGCTCCGCCCAAAAAGAAGCGCCGCTGGCTGCGCCGGGTGCTGTTGCTGCTGGTGACGCTGGCCCTGGCCGCGCTGGCGGCGGGTTGGTGGTTCACCGGCGGTGACCTGACCGCCCTGCCGCAGCTGCTGCGGGAGACCCTGCACGCCGACCGTCTGCCGCACTCCGGCGCAAAACTGATCTGAAACGAGCAAGACCCCGGAGGGCAGATGCCTTCCGGGGTCCTGTTGTTGCAGAGAAAAATTATTCCTTATGGTCTGCCAGCCAGCGCAGGGCCATATAGGTGTAGGCGGCAGAGCCCTCGTACAGGACGCTGTCGTCAAAGCGCACCTTGGGGTGGTGCTGGCCGTAGAGATAGCCCTCCTTGGCGTTGCCGGCGGAGAGGAACATGCTCACGGTGGGCACTTCGTGGCTCACAAAGGCGAAGTCCTCGCTGCCGCCGCCGGGTTTGCCGCCGGTGAGGGAGGTCATGTCCATGGCACCCTTGCCCAGCAGCTCGGTCATATAGGTCAGAGCGTTCTGAGCCAGGGGCTTGTCCACCACCATGCAGGGGCAGTAATCGCTGAAGGTGACCTCAGCGGTGCAGCGGTAGGCCGTGGCCACACCCTGCGCAATTTCGGTCATGCGCTGATGGATCTGGGCGCTGACCTTCTGTTCCGGGTCGATGGTGCGGATGGTGCCCCACATATCGGCACTGTCCGGGATGACGTTGGACGCCTTGCCGGCCTCAAACCGGCCGGTGGTGAACACGCCGAACCCGGCGGGGTCCAGCTCGCGGCTGTTGATCTCCTGCAGGGCAATGTGGATGTGGGCCGCTGCGGTGATGGGGTCGATGCAGGCGTTGGGCATGGAGCCGTGGCCGCCCTTGCCGTGCACAACGATGTGGTACTGCTCGCAGCTGGCCATGGTGATGCCGCCGCCCGGCACCAGCACCATACCGGCGGGCAGGGGCATCCCGGCCAGCACATGGAACATGACCGCAGCGTCCACCTTGGGGGCCTCCAGCAGGCCGTTTTTCAGCATGTCCAGCGAGCCCTGAAAGATCTCCTCGGCGGGCTGGAACTCCAGCTTGACGGTGCCCTCGATCTCGTCCTCATGCTCCTTGAGCAGCTTGGCGGCACCCAGCATCATGGCGGTGTGCATATCATGGCCACAGCCGTGCATCTTGCCGGGCACCTCGGAGGCAAACGCCTCGCCGGACTCCTCCTGCAGGGGCAGAGCGTCCATGTCGCCGCGCAGCAGGATCACCTTGCCGGGCTTTTTGCCGCCCGCCAGCGCAAGCACGCCGCACTTGCCGCAGTCCTGCGGGGCATAGCCCATTTCGGTCAGGGCTTTCTGGACCAGTGCCTTGGTCTGGGGAAGGTCGAACCCGACTTCCGGGTGACGGTGCAGGGTGCGCCGCCATTCCTGCAGCTGGGGTTCCAGCTGCTTTGCAGCTTCCAACAGCTTTTCCGGTGTGATCATTCCAAATCAGCTCCCTTTCATTTTATCAAAAGTCTCCCAGACCCCTGCCAAAGACAGGAGCCGGGAGGCTTTTCAGCTTAATCTTCGTTTGCGTCGGTGGGCAGGCCTTCCGGATGGAACTTGGCGCAGGTGCACTTTTTCCACTTCAGGCCGCTGCCGCAGGGGCAGGGATCGTTGCGGCCGATCTTGATCACCCGCACGGGCTGGCCCTTGGGGGTGCCCTTCACGCCGGGGGCACCGTTGCCGGGCACAAAGCCCTCACCGGTGGGCTTGGCAACTTGCTCCCGCTTGGGGGCAGCACCGGCCTGCCGGATCTCGATGGTCAGCAGCATCTTCACGCTGTCCTCGCGGATGGAGTCCACCATCTGGTCGAACATGTCAAAGCCCTCGATGCGGTATTCCACCACGGGGTCCTTCTGGCCGTAGCCGCGCAGAGCGATACCCTGCCGCAGCTGGTCCATGTTGTCGATGTGGTCCATCCACTGGCGGTCCACGCACTTGAGCAGGCAGATGCGCTCCAGTTCCCGCATCAGGGGCGCACCGTAGCGCACCTCTTTGGCCTGCAGGATCTGCATGCCGCGGTTGTACAGCATGTCGGCAATGCCCTCGCGGGAGATGTTGTCAAAGTCGGTCACGGTGTAGCGGAAGTCGGCGTCCGTGGTCAGCCAGCCCTGATAGTGGCGGCGCAGGGCACCAAAGTCCCAGTCATCCTTCACGTCACCGGCCAGGAACTGACTGCAGCTGGAGTCGATGTTCTCCCGCAGCATGTTGTGCATCTCGGCGCTGATATCCTCGCCATCCAGCACCTTGCGGCGCTGGCCGTAGATGATCTCACGCTGCTGGTTCATCACGTCGTCGTACTTCAGCACGTTCTTGCGGATCTCGAAGTTGCGGCCTTCCAGCTTCTTCTGGGCGCTTTCCAGCGTGTTGGTGATCATGCGGTTCTCGATGGGGGTGTCCTCGTCCAGCTTGAGGGTGTCCATCAGGCTGGAAACGCGGTCGCCGCCGAACAGACGCATCAGGTCGTCCTCCAGGCTCAGGTAGAAGCGGGAAGCGCCGGGGTCGCCCTGACGGCCGGCACGGCCGCGCAGCTGGTTGTCGATGCGGCGGCTCTCGTGGCGCTCGGTGCCGATGATGAACAGGCCGCCGGCGGCGCGCACTTCCTCGGCCTCGGCCTCCACGGCGGGCTTGTACTGGGCGTACAGCTCCTCGAACCGCTTGCGGGCGGCCAGGATGTTGGCGTCCTCGGTGTCACCGTGGCCGTTGGCCTCGGCCAGCAGCATCTCCACGGCAGCGGGGTCGGCGTCCTGGGGCTTTTCGGGGCTGAGCAGGTTCTCGCAGAAGTGCTCTTTGCGCATCTGGGCCTTGGCCATGAACTCCACGTTGCCGCCCAGCATGATATCGGTACCACGGCCTGCCATGTTGGTGGCGATGGTAATGGCACCCTTCTTGCCGGCCTGTGCCACGATCTCGGCTTCGCGCTCGTGGTTCTTGGCGTTCAGCACGTTGAAGTCGCGGGTGTGCTTCTGCAGCATCTTTGCCAGCGTTTCGCTCTTTTCCACGCTCACGGTGCCTACCAGCACGGGCTGGCCGTTCTTGTGGCACTCCAGCACCTGCTCGATGACGGCGCGGTATTTGCCGTTCACCGTCTTATAGATGGCGTCCGGATAGTCGATGCGCTGCTTGGGGCGGTTGGTGGGCACGGTGACGATGTTCAGGCCGTAGATCTCGGTGAACTCGGTGGCCTCGGTCTTGGCCGTACCGGTCATGCCGGACAGCTTTTTGTACATGCGGAAGTAGTTCTGGAAGGTGATGGTGGCCAGCGTCTTGCTCTCGGCGGCGATCTTCACGCCCTCCTTGGCCTCAATGGCCTGATGCAGGCCCTCGTTGTAGCGGCGGCCGATCATCAGGCGGCCGGTGAACTCGTCCACGATGATGACCTCGCCGTTCTTCACCACATAGTCGATGTCCTTCTGCATGACACCGTAGGCCTTGATGGCCTGGTCGATGTGGTGAGCCAGGGTCATGTTCTCGGCGGCGGCCAGGTTCTCGATGTGGAAGTAGGCCTCGGCCTTCTTGATGCCGCTGGCCGTCAGGGTGCAGGTCTTGTGCTTTTCGTCCACAACGTAATCGCCGTCGGCCTGCTCGTCGGTGGAGACTTTATCTTCCAGCTCCACCACCACGCTCTTGCGCAGAGTGCGGGCAAAGCGATCCACCTGGGTGTACAGGCTGGAGGAGTCCTCGCCCTTGCCGGAGATGATCAGCGGGGTACGGGCCTCGTCGATCAGGATGGAGTCCACCTCATCGACGATGGCAAAGGCGTGGCCGCGCTGCACCATGTTGGCCTTGTAGGTCACCATGTTGTCGCGCAGGTAGTCAAAGCCGAACTCGTTGTTGGTGCCGTAGGTGATGTCGGCGGCATAGGCGGCACGACGGGCGTCGCCGTCCATGCCCTGTGCGATCAGGCCCACGCTCAGGCCCAGCCAACGGTACAGCTTGCCCATCCACTCACTGTCGCGCTTGGCCAGGTAGTCGTTCACGGTCACCACATGCACGCCCTCGCCGGTCAGGGCGTTGAGGTAGGCGGGCAGGGTGGCCACCAGCGTTTTGCCTTCGCCGGTCTGCATCTCAGCGATGTCGCCGCGGTGCAGGGCAATGCCGCCGGTGATCTGCACCGGGAAATGCTTCATGCCCAGCACACGCCAGGCGGCTTCGCGGCACACAGCAAAGGCGTCGGGCAGGATGTCGTCCAGCGTTTTGCCGTCAGCCAGCTGCTGCTTGAAAGCAGGGGTCTGGGCCTGCAGCTCTGCGTCCGAAAGGGCCGCATACTTGGGCTCCAGTGCCAGCACCTGCTTGACAATGGGATTGACCTTTTTCAGCTCCCGGTCGGAGAAGCTGCCAAAGATTTTTTCAACAAGGGACATTCGTTACACCTCATACAATAGAATCAGGACGCGCGTGCGTCCGGAAAGGCACATCAATACAATCTATATGATACACCAAAGCAGCAGGGGCGTCAAATCTGCAAGGCTAGTTTAGCCGCTTTTTGCATGAACTTTCTGTAAAAAGATGCTGCCGGGGCGTTCATAAACGCAAAAACCACCCGTGATGCAGCCATCACAGGTGGTCGGTTTTGCATTATAAGCTCTCCAGCAGATCCGGCAGCAGGGCCAGGTCGTCGATGACATGGGGGCAGGCAGCTTCCAGCAGCGCGCGGGACTGGTGCCCGCCGGTGTACAGCACACACTTGGCGCCAATGGCGGCGGCCACTTCGGCATCATGCTGGGTGTCGCCGATCATCACGCAGTGGGCCGGGTCGATGCCGGTGCGGCGCAGATAGTCGGTGCCAAGCTGCACCTTGCTTACGCCGTAGATGTCTGCAAGGCCGAGCAACTCGGTAAAAAAGCCCTGCAGACCCCGCGCGGCCACCTGCTCGATCAGGTAGTCCCGGCGGGAGGCGGAGAGCACCGCCTGCTTTCGGCCGCGGCGGGCCAGCTCGGTGAGGGTGTCCACGGCGTGGGCCATCACCGGGCAGCTGTCCACCCCGGCGTTGTAATGTGTCATAAAGTGTTCTGCCAGCATGGGGTAGGGGTGCCGGTCAAAGTCGAAACCGGCCAGGCGGTAGTAGTCCTCAATGGGGAACCGGAACAGCTCCCGGTACTGGGCGAGGTCGTACCGCTGCGGGTAGCCGTGGCTCTCCAGCATCCAGTTCAGGCATCCGTGGGTAAAATCCACATCGTCCATCAGGGTGCCGTTCCAATCCCAGAAAATCATACCATTCGGGTGCATGAGAACCTCCAGTCGGGCCGTCCGCGATGTGCCACATTTGCGTTATGCTTCAAAAATCGTTTTCATGGCCTTGCTGCTCTCGATGAGCCGGACCAGCAGCACGCCCAGAACGGTGCAGCTGATCAGTTCGCCGATGCCAACGGAGATGCCGTTGGTGATGCAGGCCAGCCAGATCGGGGCGCTGGAAGAGGGGTCCGGGAACATGACGGCGATCTCGATGCCGATGATCACGGCGTTGAACAGCACCGGGGGCAGGCTGGCAGCCAGGGCCAGGCCCTTGAAGCGGATGTTCCGCAGCCGGTAGGTGACCAGGCAGGCCAGCAGGGTGGCCAGAGTGCCAAAGATCACGTCCACGATGGTGGAGCCCAGCAGGTTTGCCAAAAAGCAGCCCAGCACCACACCCAGGATGTACTCGGTGCCAAACACCGGCAGCAGGCACAGAGCCTCGGCCACACGGACCTGCACAGCCCCGTAGGAAAGGGGCTGCAGTGCCAGGCACAGCACCACATAGATGGCAGCCACCACGCCGCAGCGTGCCAGTTTACGGACGGAAGAATTCTGATTCATGATAATACTCCAGCGGTTTGATTTTGACCGCACAGGGCCGCCAGCCCCTGTGGGTTTGGCCCGGCGCGGTTCGAGACGCACCGGGGAGCCTAAAATCCTAAGTTGCTCTAAAGGAGCTGCGCAAAAAAGCACAGCAAAGGGGAGTATAGCATAAATTTGCACGGAATGCAACAAAAAATGCCATTGCATCATGCAATGGCATTGAAATGTTACCCTCTGGGGTGGCCGGTGTAGACCAGAGCCACGGTGTCGGGGCCGGTGTTGGCAGAGACCACGCCGCCCAGCTCAAAGACGGACAGCGGAGCCTTGCCAAAGGCCTTGCGGCAGGCCTTTTCCAGATCCTCGGCCTGGCGGATGTTGGTGTGGCCGATCATATAGTCGAAGTTCTCCACGCCCTCGGTGCGCTTCTTGCACAGCTCGATCATGGCGGGCACCACCTTGTCATCGCCGCGCACCTTGCTCTCCACCTTGGTCTTGCCGTCGATCAGGGTAATGATGGGGCGCACGCCCATCAGCTCGCCCATGACGGCAGCCGCAGCGGAGATGCGGCCGCTCTTTTTCATCTGCTTCAGGCTGTAGGGTCCCAGGATGATCTCCATGCAGTTCATCTGCTTTTCAAACTCCTGGATCACATGGCTGATCTCGGCACCGTTCTTCAGCTTGCGGGCCATCTCGCACAGATACCAGCCGAACACCATAGAATAGGTGTGAGGATCCAGCAGGTGGATCTTCATATGGTGCTCCGGGCGCTCTTCCCGCAGCATGCCCTGTGCCATCAGGGCGTTGTTGTAGGTGGAACTGCCGGACTTGTTGATGGGCACATGGATCACATCGGTATAGCCCTCGTCCACATACTGGCAGTATTTTTCACAGAACTGGATGGGCGTGATGGCGGCGGTGGAGGGCACCCCCTTGGCCAGACGCATCTTGTCGTAGAACTCGGTGTTGGTGCAGCTCTCCCGCTCCACATAATCCACATCGTCCAGCAGGATGTGGAAACTCATGATGTCGATGCCGTATTTCTCGGCCATCTCCTGCGGGATGTCGCAGGAGGAATCGGTCAGGATCGCGATCTTGCTCATAGTAACCTCATTTCCATTCGTAGTCTCGTAAATGTCCGTGGTCCAGAAGCTCCGGGAAATCCCACTGGCGCAGCACCTCGTACACGCCCACGGCCACGCTGTTGGACAGGTTCAGGCTGCGGCAGGTGTCCCGCATGGGCATGCGGATGCAGTGTTCCTGATTGGCGGCCAGCAGGGCTTCCGGCAGGCCGGCGTCCTCCCGCCCGAACACGAGGTAAGCCCCGTCCGGGTAGGCCACATCGGTGTAGCGCTGGGGTGCCTTGGTGGTGAAGTAGTAGTACGGGCCGCTGTTCTTTGCAAAGAAGTCATCCAGCCCGTCATAGTAGCTGATGTCCAGATAATGCCAGTAGTCCAGCCCGGCGTGCTTGAGTTTTTTGTCGTCGATGGCAAAGCCCATGGGCCCCACCAGATGGAGCCGGCAGGCGGTGCAGGCGCAGGTACGGGCCACGTTGCCGGTGTTCTGGGGGATGCGCGGCTCCACCAGAACGATGTTCAAAGTTGGTTTTTCACTCATCTGCGGTCCTCCGTTAAAAGTCCCGGGGCGGGCACAGGCGGGGCAGCAGCGGCTCGAACCAGACGCCGAAGCGGGTGTCCTGCCCGGCGGGGGTGTTCTGGATGGCCAGCGACACGAACTCGGCGGCGTTGTCGGCGGCAGCACTCAGGGCGTTGCCCTGGATCAGGGAGCCGATGAGCACCGCACCGTACAGGTCGCCCGTGCCGGGGAAGCTGCGGTCGATGTGCAGCTTCTTGACCACAAAGCGGTCGGAGCCGCTGCCGGCGCAGCCGATGTACTTGCCCAGCGGCAGGCCGGTGACCACGGCACTGGGGGCCAGAGCCGTCAGCTCGTCGGCCAGTGCCTGGGCGGCTGCGTCATCCAGCGGATCATCCACGGGAGTACGCTGCAGCAAAAGCTGCGCCTCGGTGTAGTTGGGCAGGATCAGGTTGGCCGACCGGCACAACTGCCGGATGCGGCTGATGAGTTCCGGGGTCACGGTGGCATAGGCCTTACCGTTGTCGCCCATCACGGGGTCCACCACCTTGTGGGCCGACGGCCACAGAGCAAAGGCTTTTTCGGCCAGTGCCACCTGCGCTTCGCCGCCCAGGTAACCGGTATAAATGCAGTCAAAATCCAGGCCCAGTGCATGATAATGCTCCAGAGCGGCCTCGCCGTAGGCACAGCCGTCCAGACGGGCCGGGGCGCCCAGCCCGCCGGTATGGGTGGAAAGCACCACCGTGGGCAGAGCCACAGGCTGCAGCCCCATGACCGACAGCACCGGCAGGATCACCGCCAGACTGCAGCGGCCCACGCCGGACAGATCATGGATGCAGAGGATCTTTTTGGGTTCAACAGGTTTTATCAAATAAGGAACCTCCTTACTTTGTACGGGTCCAATGCAGGCAGAATGCCGCCAAAAGGCAGAACTGCCTAAAACACCATGCTACAGTATACCACAACTTTCTGCACAAAAAAAGCGTATAGTGGATTCTTTACAGGAAATACTACCGCCAAGGGCCCGCACAGCGGGCAGGGAAAGGAGTGTTTGCAATGAAACAGCAGGCAAATCAGGGAGCGTCCGGTATGCTGCTGGGCATGGCGGCCGGGGCGGCACTGGGGGCCGTGGGCGTAATGGCGGCCACCCAGAACCAGCGGCAGCTGCGCCGTACCACCCGCAAGGTGATGAAGGGCGCAGAGAACGCTGTGCTGCAGCTGGACCGCATGGTCGGCGACTTTGTGGAAAAGCACATGGACAGCTGAACCAAAAACAACGCCGTTCCCACTGCGGGAACGGCGTTGTGCATATGCGGGGAAGCCTTACTTATTCCAGATGCACATCCGGGCGGAAGTGTTGATCTCGCCCAGCAGGCTCAGGTCCATCTGGATGTTGCAGGTCACGGTGAGGGCCTTGTTCACATCGCTGCCGGTCAGCACCGAGGCGGGCAGGTTCTTGATGGTGAGCACACCGGTGTCCTTGGTCACATCGCCGGTCACGGTGCCGTTGTAGGTCACATCGCCGATGGTCAGGCCGGTCAGGTAGCCGGTGACGCCCATCTTGGACACCTGCTGGATGGGCAGGGTCAGGGTGTAGGTGCCGTTGGACTGGCGGGTGAGGGAAGCCTCCCGGCTGGTGTCGATGCCGGAATTGGCCATGGACTCCTTGTCGGAGCCGGTTTTCCAGAACTTGACGCCCACCCGGAGCTTGGAGGCGGCCCCGGCGCTCAGCGCCAGAGTGCACAGCAGCAGCACCGAGAGCAGGGCCGTACCGGCACGCTTGAGAGAAGTTGTCATAAAATATCAGCCTTTCCTGCCGCAGGAAGCGGCAATGACAGAATCACATAGTTTGTCACCGCAAATATAGCAGACTCCGACAGAATTGTCAATGCAGGCTGTGAATGCTTCACAAAAATATTGCACATTCACGAAGAAGCGGAGCGCATCCCACAAAAAAGCCGCCTCCCGGAAACGGGAGACGGCAGAAATGCTCAGACGAGAAGCAGCTTACAGCTCAAAGTCGGGGTCGTCCTTCAGCACATGGATGTTGCTCATGAAGGCGCTCTGCTCGGGGTCGGTGAAGGGAGCTTCCTTGACGTACTTGTTCAGCTGGACGGCGGTACGGGCCGGGTCGGCAATGGTGCCGGCACCGCCGATGCAGCCGCCGGGACAGCCCATGCCCTCCAGCAGATAGCCGTTGTACTTGCCGGCCTTGGCCAGCATCAGCAGCTTCTTGCACTCGGCCAGACCCTGTGCGGATGCGATCTTCACATCCATGTCGGGGTGCCACTCCTTGATCTTGTCGGCAACGGCCTTGGCCACGCCGCCGGACTGGGCAAAGCCGCGGCCTGCAGCGGAAGCATGGATCAGATCCTGCTCGTTGGGATCCACTTCCAGAGAATCCAGATCCAGGTCCTTGGCCTCGATGATACCGGCCAGCTCCTCAAAGGTCAGCACGAAGTCCACGTCGGAACGCACAGTGCGGCGGGAGGCCTCCAGCTTCTTGGCGGCGCAGGGTCCGATGAAACACATACGGGCTTCGGGGTCGGCCTGCTTCATCATGCGGGCGGTGAACACCATGGGGGTCATGGTCATGGAGATGTTCTTGGCAAGGCCGGGGAAGGCGGTCTTTGCCATCATGCTCCATGCCGGGCAGCAGGAGGTAGCCATGAAGTCCAGCTTCTCGGGCACTTCCTCAAGGAAGTCGTGAGCCTCGTCCACGGTGCACAGGTCGGCACCGATAGCAACCTCCACCACATCGCAGAAGCCGACAGCCTTCAGGGCAGCCTTCAGCTTGCCGGTGGAAGCCAGAGCGGGGAACTGGTTGATGAAGGCGGGAGCGACCAGTGCATAGATGCGGTCGCCGCGGTTGAAGCCCTGAATGAGCTGATAGATCTGGCCCTTGTCGGCGATGGCGCCGAAGGGGCAGTTCACCAGACACTGACCGCAGGACACGCACTTGCTGTAATCGATCTCGGCACGGCCCAGCTCGTCGGAGTGGATAGCACCCATACCGCAGGCTGCGGCGCAGGGACGCTCGGTCTTGACGATGGCGTTGTAGGGGCACACGGTGGCACAGCGGCCGCACTTGATGCACTTTTCCTGATCGATGGTGGAACGGCCGCTCTCCCAGATGATCGCCTTCTTGGGGCACACTTCCATACAGGGGTGTGCAAGGCAGCCCTGGCACAGGTCGGAGACCTTGACCAGTTTTTCCGGGCAGCGGTTGCAGGCGAACTTGATCACGTTCACCAGCGGGGGATCGTAGTACTTATCGGCAATGGAAGCGTCCTCCAGGCCGGAGACGACACTGTTGTGCTCGTCCATGCGGCGGGTGGGCAGGCCCATGGCCAGACGCACGCGCTCCTCGACGATGGCACGCTCCAAGAAGATGTCCTTGCGCAGCTTGCCTTCCTCACCGGGGATGATGGTGTAAGGGATCTTGCGCATCAGGTGGTTGGCTTTTTCGCCCTTGACGTTTGCATATGCCATCCGCGCCACTTCGGTGAACACCTGGCGACGGATCTGGATGACCGTGGTATTGATTCCTCGAAAACTCATTCCAATCTCTCCTTGCTTTGCATGAACAACAATAATACATATCCAGCTGCCGGCACCGGACAGCCCGGAGCCCGGCGGCATCCCACGGGAGCGTTTGGTACAACACCGCTGCAAACGGTGCCACGCCCCGGATATTCCATCTTCATTTTAGCATAAAGGCAGGCTTATGAAAAGAGAAAACTGCAAAATTTGTTAAACAAATCGCAAATGGATAAAAGTGAACAAATTTCACGATAAAAATTCAGCAAAGTGCCGCACGCACGCGCTCGCCGTCGTACTGGCCCAGCTTCACATGGACGATTTCGCCGCTCTTGCAGCCGGGGGCGGACACTACCACCGGGATGTATAGCCGGGTGTAGCCGGTGAACAGGGTACCGGACAGCGGCGTTTCCAGCAGCACGTCATCCTCGGTGCCCTCGTAGGCGGCCAGGACCTCGCAGCGCACCTGCTCGGCGATGGCGTTCATTTCACGGCTGCGCGCCTGCTTTTCCCGCTCGTGCACCTGCTCCGGGAAGTCGTAGGCCGGGGTGCCGCTGCGGCGGGAGTAGGGGAACACATGCACTTTCAGGAAACCGATCTTTTTCAAGAAGTCGCAGCTCTCGGCAAAATCCTCCGGCGTCTCACCGGGGAAACCACAGATGCAGTCGGTGGTAAAACTCACCGGGCGGCTGCCGTAGGCCGCGCGGATCTGGTCCACCACCTGTGCATACTGTTCGGCAGTATAAACGCGACGCATCCGGCGCAAAGTGGCGGTGCAGCCGCTCTGCAGGCTCAGGTGGAACTGGGGGCACAGCTTGTCCACAGCGGCCAGCCGGGTGATGAATTCCGGGGTGAGCATATCCGGATCCAGACTGCCCAGACGGATGCGTTCAATGCCCTCCACCTGAGCACATTTTTCCACAAGTTCCACCAGGTTGGTGCCGGTGTCCAGCCCGTAGCTGGGCAGGGAAATGGCACTGAGCACCACTTCCCGGTAACCGGCGGCGGCCAGCTGGCGCAGCTCGGCCAGAATGCTGCTTTCGGCGCGGCTGCGCACCGGGCCGCGGGCGCGGGGGATGACGCAGTAGGCGCACTGGCGGTTGCAGCCGTCCTCTACCTTAATAAACGCGCGGGTGTGGGTCTCGAACCGCTCCACCGGCAGCTCCTCGAACTGCTCGCCGCGCTGGTGCGGAGTGATGGCCACGATGCGCTCATGGC
>CABQHF010000007.1 GCA_902463905.1 uncultured Faecalibacterium sp.
TGGTGGGCGGCGGCAACTTCTGGCGCGGCCGTTCCAGCGGCAAGATGGAGCGCACTCTGGCCGACAAGATCGGCATGCTGGCTACGGTGATGAACGCTCTGGCCGTCTCCGACAAGCTGGAGCAGCTGGGCGTGCCCACCGAGGTGTTCACCTCCATCACCATGCCCCAGGTGGCACAGCCCTTTACCCGCAAAGACGCCCTGCGCGCCATGGACGAGGGCAAGATCGCCGTGTTTGGCGGCGGCACCGGCAACCCCTTCTTCTCCACCGACACGGCAACGGCCCTGCGCGCCGTGGAAGTGAGCGCCGATGTGATGTTCAAGGCCACCATGGTGGACGGCGTGTACGACAAGGACCCCCACAAGTACCCCGACGCCAAGAAGTACGATACCCTCACCTTCACCAAGGTGCTGGAGGATCAGCTGGCCGTCATGGATGGCACCGCTGCCACCCTGTGCCGCGACAACAAGCTGCCCATCCTGGTGTTTGATCTGGCCGACCCGGACAACATCGCAAAGGCTGTGCAGGGCGAGAACGTGGGCACGCTGGTGTATGAGGGCTGACCGCGTATAGCCTTCTGCGCAGAAACATACAATGAAGGGCGGGGCTGCCCGGTGCACTCTGCCCACCGAATATATCAACAGGAACAGGAGACTACAACAATGAGCAGCAACACCAAGGTTTACGAAGAAAAGATGAAGAGCTCGGTGGAGCACCTGGGCCGCGAGCTGGCCGCTGTGCGTGCAGGCCGTGCAAACCCCGCTGTGCTGGACAAGGTGACCGTGGACTACTACGGCGCGCCCACCCCCATCCAGCAGGTGGCATCCGTGGCTGTCAGCGAGGCCCGCACCCTGACCATCACCCCCTGGGACCGCACCCTGCTGCGTGCCATCAGCAAGGCCATCATGGCCAGCGACGTGGGCATCAACCCCATCGACGACGGCCAGACCATCCGCCTGAACTTCCCGGCTCCCACCGAGGAGCGCCGCAAGCAGCTGGCCAAGGAAGTCTCCAAGCTGGGCGAGGAGGCCAAGGTGGCTGTGCGCAACATCCGCCGCGACGCCATGGACAAGGCCAAGGCCATGAAGAAGGCCGGTGAGCTGACCGAGGACAGCCAGAAGACCATGGAAGAGGATGTCCAGAAGCTGACCGACAAGTATATCAAGAACATCGACGCTGCCGTGGAAGAAAAGCAGAAGGAGATCATGTCCGTCTGATCCGGCTGCGCTGAGCAGAACAATAATGTAAGGTGTCGTGCGCTGGTGGGGGAGCCGCTTTTCAAAAAAGCAGCGCCTGTGGTGCGCGACACTTTTTTCAGGGCAGCAATGCTGCCGGGAGGAGCAAATGGCACATCCCAGAGAGTTTGCGGAGGGGCTGTCCATCGGCATCATCATGGACGGCAACGGCCGCTGGGCCAAGAACCGGGGCCTGCCCCGCACCGCCGGACACAAAAAAGGCGCCGAGGTGTTCAGCGATATCGCGGACTACTGCGACGAGCTGGGCGTTTCGTCGGTGTACTTCTATGCCTTTTCCACCGAGAACTGGAAGCGCCCGCTGGAAGAAGTGAACGCCATCATGCGGCTGTTCGGCGAATACCTGCTGAAGGGGTTTGACTACAAGAACCGCAACATCCGCATCAAATTCATGGGCGACCGCACCGTGCTGGACGAGAAGCTGCAGCGGCTGATGAACAAGCTGGAAGGGGAGTCGGCAGTCAAGACCGGCATGACCCTGAACATTGCCATCAACTACGGCGGCCGCCCGGAGATCGTGCGGGCCGCGCAGCAGTTGGCGGAAAAGGCCGCAGCCGGGCAGCTGAAGCCGGAAGAGATCACCGAGCAGATGCTCAGCGATGCCATGTACACCGCCGGGCAGAAGGACCCGGACTTTATCCTGCGGCCCAGCGGAGAAAAGCGTCTGTCCAACTTCATGCTGTGGCAGGCCGCTTATGCAGAGCTGGTGGAAATGGACGTTCTGTGGCCGGACTTTACCCGTGCCGACCTGGACGCTGCCATTGAAGAGTATAACCACCGGTCCCGCCGCTTTGGCGGGCTGTAAGCAGCAGACCCAAAACGATCCTGCGCACCGGCGCAGAGACCGGAATATCTGAACGTTCCCCCGGATCGTGCGGCACCGCAAGAGGGGAGTGCCTTCCGGCAGAACAAAGGAGAGCCAACCTATGAAAACACGCATTATCACAGCCATTGTGGGCATCATCGTCCTCATTGGCGTCATGTTCACCTTCAACACGCTGATCTTCAATCTGGTCATTGCAGCCATCACGCTCATTGCCATCCACGAGATCTACAATGCGCTGGGCTTTACCAAAAAGGACTGGCTGATGTACGCGGCACTGGTGCCGTATACCCTGCTGGTGATGACCTCCAACTACATGGTCATGCGCCGTCTGGTCATGCCGGTGTCCTTTGTGCTGGTCACCTTTTACGCCATCTATCTGGTGGTGCGCAACGGCACCATCAGCTACCAGAAGGCCAGCGGTCTGCTCGTGTTTTCGGGCATCGTGATCTTCTGCTTCTACTCCTTTATCCGGCTCAAGGAATTGCTGCCGGTGGAGCAGTTCGGCTACGATGCGGTGTTCTTCATCCTGCTCATCCTCTGCTTTGCCTGGGGCGGCGACACCTGCGCCTACTTTGCGGGCCGTGCCTTCGGCAAGCATAAGCTGTGCCCGGTGGTCAGCCCCAAAAAGACCGTGGAGGGTGCCATCGGCGGCGTGCTGGGCACCATGGTGTTCGGTGTGGTGGCGACCCTGATCTACTCGGTGGCTGCCGACCGCATGGAGGCCTTCACCCGCTCCAACATCGGCGTGTCGATGTACGTCATCATTGCCCTGCTGGGCTGTGTGGCGGCGGTGCTGGGCATTTATGGTGACCTGTTTGCCAGCGTGGTCAAGCGCCAGTGCGGCATCAAGGATTACGGCACCATTTTCCCGGGCCACGGCGGCATTCTGGACCGGTTTGACAGCGTGATGTTCATTGCGCCCTTTGTGACCATGGTCATCACGGCGGTGTTCTACAAGTAAAAGGGGGAACGTGCCATGTCGAAAAAAATTACGCTGCTGGGCTCCACCGGCTCCATCGGCACCCAGAGCCTGGATGTGATCCGGGCACAGGGGTATGAGGTGTTCGGCCTGTCGGCCCACAGCCATGTGGATAAGATCCTGCAGCAGATCGAGGAATTCCACCCGAAATACGTCTGCATGACCGACCCGGACGCCGCCGCAAAGCTGGATGCCGCGCTGTCCGGCCGGGCGGGTGCGCCCAAATTGCTCACCGGCCCGGAGGGCCTGCGGGAGCTGGCCGCGCTGGACGGCCCGGACGTGGTGCTGAACAGTGTGGTGGGCATTGCGGGCCTGGGTGCCAGCCTGACTGCCATCGAGAGCGGCCACGATCTGGCCCTGGCCAACAAGGAGAGCCTTGTCACCGGCGGCCATCTGGTCACCCGGGCGGTGGCACAGCACGGCGTGAAGCTGCTGCCCGTGGACAGCGAGCACTCGGCCATCTTCCAGTGCCTGCAGGACAAGGAGAGCGCCCCCAGCCTGACCAAGATCCTGCTCACGGCGTCCGGCGGGCCGTTCTTCGGCATGAAAACCGAGGAACTGCGCACCAAGACCAAGGCGGACGCCCTCAAGCACCCCAACTGGAACATGGGAGCCAAGATCACCATTGACTCCGCCACCCTCATGAATAAGGGTCTGGAACTCATTGAGGCGGTGTGGCTGTTCGGCCTGCCGCCGGAGAAGATCCAGATCGTGGTGCAGCGCCAAAGCATCGTGCACTCGGCGGTGCAGTTCAGCGATCATTCGGTCATTGCCCAGCTGGGCGTGCCGGATATGCGCATCCCCATCCAGTACGCCCTGACCTACCCCAAGCGGGTGCCGGGCGTGGTGCCGGAGCTGGACTTTGCGGCCCTGAAGGTGCTGACCTTTGATGTGGCCGACGACGAGACCTTCCGCTGCCTTGCCGCCTGCAAAAAGGCCATCAAGAAGGGCGGCCTTGGCCCCTGTGCGGCCAACGGTGCCAACGAGGAAGCCGTGAAGCTGTTCCTGGAGGACAAGATCGGCTTTTTGGATATCGGCCGTCTGGTGGAAGCCGTCGTGGACAGCGACCGCTTCGGCGGCGACTACACCCTCAGCGATGTGTACGAGTGCGACCGCATGGCACGGGAGTTCGTGCGGGCACATCTTTGATTTTTAGGAGTACGAATGTCAGTTTTTATCACGCTGCTTGCAGCGCTGTTCGTGTTCAGCGCCGTGATCGCCATCCATGAGTTCGGCCACTTTGCGGTGGCAAAGCTCTGCGGCATCCGGGTCAACGAGTTTTCCATCGGCATGGGCCCGGCCCTCTGGAAAACCGTCCGCAAGGGCACCCAATACACCCTGCGGGCCCTGCCGGTGGGCGGCTATGTGGCGCTGGAAGGGGAGGAAAGCCCCGAGAGCCAGCAGGCCGAAGCCGCCCGTGACCGGCGGGAGAAAGCGGCACCCGCCCCGGTGCCGCCGGAAGAAGGCACCGGCATCCCCCTGAACGAGGCCCCGGTCTGGCAGCGGATGCTGGTGATGGTGGCCGGTGCCTGCATGAACTTTGTGCTGGGCTTTGTGGTGCTGGTCATTCTGGTGGTGGCGCAGGACGGTGCCATCACCAGCAAGACCATCTATTCCATCGAGGATAACGCGCTCTGCGGCCAGACCGGCCTGCAGGCAGGGGACGAGATCGTTGCGGTGAACGGCCGCCGCTGCTTTGTGGCCAACGACATCATCTACGAGCTGGTGCGCACCGAGCAGTACCGGGCGGATTTCACCGTGAAGCGGGACGGCCAGACCGTGGAGCTGCCGGACGTGCAGTTCGATACCTGGCAGGATGAAAACGGCGAGACCCACATGAGCCTGGGCTTTGTGGTGTACGGCATCCGCAAAACGCCCCACAGCGTCCTGAAGGAAGCCTGGAACAGCACCCTGTACTATGGGCGCATCGTGTTCACCTCGCTGGCGGACCTGATCCGCGGGCGGGAGAGCATCAACAACCTCTCCGGCCCGGTGGGCATCGTGACGGCCATCGGGCAGGCGGCCAGCTACGGCTGGGAGGATCTGCTGCAGCTGCTGGCGCTCATCACCATCAACCTGGGCATCTTCAACCTGCTGCCCTTCCCGGCGCTGGACGGCGGCAAGGTGGTGTTCCTGGCCATCGAGGGCATCACCGGCCATGCCGTGCCGGAAAAACTGCAGGGCAGCCTGACCGTGGCAGCGTTTGCGCTGCTGTTCGGGCTGATGATCTTTGCAACCTACAACGATATCATCCGGCTCATCACCGGAGCTGTATAACAGAAAGGGGAACCACAGGATGCGGCAGTTGAAACGAGAAGTGAAGATCGGCAATGTGACCATTGGCGGCAACCATCCCATTGCGGTGCAGACCATGCTGAATGTGCCGGTGGAGGACATCGTCGGCAACGTGGCACAGGCAAAGCGGTGCGAAGCTGCAGGCTGCCAGATCCTGCGGGTGACCTGCCCCAGCGCCGCCGATGCCAAGTGCATCGAGGCCGTGAAGAACGCGGTGAATATCCCCATCGTGGCGGATATCCACTTTGACTACCGGGCTGCGCTGGCCTGCGCCGAGGTGGGCGTGGACAAGATCCGCATCAACCCCGGCAATATCGGCGATGACGACCGGGTGAAGGCCGTGGTGGACGCCTGCCAGCAGAAGAACATCCCCATCCGCATCGGGGTCAACGGCGGCAGCCTGGAAAAACACATCCTGGCAAAGTACGGTGCCCCCACCCCGGAAGCCATGGTGGAGAGTGCACTGTACCATGTGCGCCTGCTGGAAAAGTTCGATTTCAACAATATCGTTATTTCCATCAAGAACTCCAACGTGCCCCGCATGATGGAGGCCTACCGGCAGCTCAGTGCCGTCACCGACTACCCGCTGCATGTGGGCGTCACCGAGGCCGGCACCTACCAGATGGGCCTGCTCAAGAGCGGCATGGGCATCGGCGGCATGCTGCTGGAGGGCATCGGCGACACCATTCGCGTTTCGCTGGCCGCCGAGCCGGAAAAGGAAGTGGAAGCCGGTTACAACATCCTGCGGGCCGTGGGCTTCCCGGTGGCAGGGCCGGAGGTCATCACCTGCCCCACCTGCGGCCGCACCCAGTACCCCTGCACCGAGATCGCCAACGAGGTGGAAAAGCGGCTGCAGGGCTACAAAAAATCCATTAAGGTGGCCGTGATGGGCTGCGTGGTCAACGGCCCCGGTGAGGCCCGGGAGGCCGACATCGGCATTGCCGGCGGCAAGGGCGAAGCCGTGCTGTTCCTCCACGGCAAGCCGGTGAAAAAGCTCACCGGTGACAACATTCTGGACCAGTTCATGGACGAGATCTATAAACTGTAAACACTGTATTTTCTCTGCTGCCACGCCTGCGGACACAGGCGCGGCAGTTTGTGCTGTATAAAAAGGAGTATCACCCGTGACACCACTCGTTTCCCAGCTCTGGCCGCAGTTCATGGCGGACCCGGCGTTTGCGTCCTGCTTCGGGCAGGTGATCGTGGAACATGCCCGCATGCTGCGGCAGAGCCAGCAGGTCATTTTTACCCTGCGCAGCGCCGCCCCGCTGGACAAGGGCCTGTGCGCCCGGCTGCTGGCCTCGCTGCAGCCCGATTATGAGGGCTTTGAACTGAAGATCGAGAACCACTTTGGCTATGCCACGCTGGACGATGCTGCCCTGCGCGGCCTGCTGGAGGAAATGAAGGCGGAGGGCGTGCCCATCAACGGCTTTCTGGATCGGTGCAGCATCTCCATCGTGGGGCAGAACATCACCGTAGGGGTGTGCCACGGCACCAAGTTTTTGCAGGAGATGGGCTTTGAGGCCCTGCTGGCAGAGTGCGTGGCCCGGCACACCGGGGTCCGGCCCAAGGTCACCCTGGTCAGCACTGTCAGTGCCGCAGAGCAGCATCAGCTGGAAGAAAAGCTGGAGCGCAAGATCGCCCCGCCGGTGGTCAAGTTCGAGAAAAAGAACACCGCTCCGTCCATCAAGGTGGAGGGGCTGGATCTGACCGACAAGCCGGTGACCATCTTCCACGGCAAAATGTTCACCCCCAAAAACCTCACCGCCCTCAAGGATCTGGGCGGCGAGGGCGGCAAGTGCACCATCTGGGGCGACGTGTTCTTCTCGGAGGTCAAGGGCAACTACCGCAAGATCTATACCGTTTCCATCACCGATTATCAGGGCTCCATCAACCTCAAGATCCGCGCGCAGGAAGGCGAGGACTGCTCCAAGTGGGAGAGCATCGGCAAGGGTACCACGGTCATCGTGCGCGGCGACTGCTCCTATGATAAATATGAGCACGACTACATCGTGTACCCTTACGATGTGCTGTTCGTGGAGCGCAAGAAGCGGGAGGACGCTGCCCCGGTCAAGCGGGTGGAGCTGCACCTGCATACCAAGCTGTCCAGCATGGACGGCTTCTGCGACCCCGGCGGCATCGTGCGGCTGGCCCACCGTATGGGGCACCCGGCCATTGCCATCACCGACCACGGCGTGTGTCAGGGCTACCCGGAAGCCATGCTGGCGGCCGATGACATCCACAAGAAGGACCCGGATTTCAAGCTCATCTACGGCTGTGAGGCCTACTTTGTGGACGACATGATCCCCTGCGTGTACGGTGTGCAGGAGCAGCCCCTGACCGGTGAGTTCTGCGTGTTCGACACCGAGACCACCGGCCTGGACCCCGGCGTGGAGTATATGACCGAGATCGGCGGCGTCATCGTGCGCAACGGCGAGGTGATGGAGGAATTTGACACCTTTGTCAAGCCCGGCAAGCCCATCACCCCCAAGATCACCGAGATCACCGGCATCACCAACGAGATGGTGGCCGATGCCCCCAGCGAGAAGGAAGCGCTGGAAGCCTTCCTCAAGTTTGCGGGGGGCCGCATTCTGGTGGGCCACAATGTGCACTCCTTCGATATGCGTTTTCTGCGGGCCGCCGCCAAGCGCAGCGGCATCTCGCTGGAAAATGTGACCTATATCGACACCCTGACCATGGCGCAGGCGATGTACCCCGGCCTGCACAACTACAAGCAGGGCACCATCAACAAGCATCTGGAGCTGCCCGCCTACGAGGCACACCGCGCCTGCGAGGACTCCGCCGCACTGGGCCGCATCTTCTGCGTGATGCTCAAGGACCTGGAAGAAAAACAGGTGACGAAGGTCAGCGAGATCAACACCGGCCTGGGCGGCAACCGCGAGGTGCTGAAAAAGAAGTATTACCACCTGATCATCCTGGTCAAGAACCAGATGGGCCTGAAGAATCTGTACAAGATCGTGAGCGAGGCCCACGTCAACTACTTCTTTAAAAAGCCCCGGGTGCCCCGCAGCCTGCTGAACAAGTACCGGGACGGCCTGCTGCTCACCAGTGCCTGCGAGGCCGGTGAGCTGTATCGTGCCATCGTGGACGGCACCCCCTATGAGGAACTGAAGAAAATTGCCTCCTACTACGACATTCTGGAGATCCAGCCCCTGGGCAACAATGCCTACATGGTGCGCGAGGGCAAGGTGGACAGCGAGGAGAAGATCAAGGACTTCAACCGCACGGTCATCCAGCTGGGCGAGGATCTGCACAAGCCGGTGATCGCCACCGGCGACGTGCACTTCACCGAGCCGGAAGATGCCGTGTACCGTGCGGTGCTGCAGGCGGGCAACGGCTTCAAGGATGCCGACAACCAGCCGCCGCTGTTCTTCCGCACCACACAGGATATGCTGGACCAGTTCTACTATCTGCCCAAGGAGAAGGCCTACGAGGTGGTGGTCAAGAACCCGCGCAAGATCGCGGCCATGATCGACAACACCGTGCGGGCCATCCCGCGGGGCACCTACCCGCCCAGCATCGAGGGCGCGGAGCAGCAATTGCGCGATGCCACCTGGGAGCACGCCAAGCGGGATTATGGCGACCCGCTGCCGGAGATCGTGGAAAAGCGGCTGCAGAAGGAACTGGACTCCATCTGCGGCCACGGCTACGCGGTGCTGTACGTCATCGCGGTCAAACTGGTGGCCTACTCCAACGCGGGCGGCTATCAGGTGGGCAGCCGTGGTTCGGTCGGCTCATCGGCTGTGGCCCACTTCTCCGGCATCTCGGAGGTGAACAGCCTGCCGCCCCATTACCGCTGCCCCAAGTGCAAGTACAGCGAGTTCATCACGGACGGCAGCGTGGACGACGGCTTTGACCTGCCGGACAAGAACTGCCCTCACTGCGGCACCCGGATGCTGGTGGACGGCCACGACATCCCCTTCGAGACCTTCCTGGGCTTCTACGGCGACAAGGAACCCGATATCGACCTGAACTTCTCGGGCGAGTACCAGTCCAACGTGCACCGCTACACCGAGGAGCTGTTCGGCAAGGCCAACGTGTTCAAGGCCGGTACGGTGTCCGGTATTCAGGACAAGACCGCTTACGGCTACGTCAAGAAGTATCTGGAAGAGCGGGGCCGCACCGTGAACCATGCGGAGGAGAACCGCCTGACGCTGGGCTGCACCGGCGTCAAGCGTACCACGGGCCAGCACCCCGGCGGCATGGTCGTTGTGCCGGACACCTATGAAATTTACGATTTCTGCCCCATCCAGCACCCGGCAGATGACGTGGCAGGCGGCCTGCTGACCACTCACTTCGAGTTCAAGTATCTGCACGATACCCTGCTCAAGCTGGACGAACTGGGCCACGATATGCCCACCTTCTACAAGTATTTTGAGGAATACACCGGCATCCCGGTGGACAGCATCCCCATGAACGACCCCAAGGTGTACAGCCTGCTCACCAGCCCGGAAGCGCTGGGCGTGACCCCGGAACAGATCGACAGCCAGACCGGTACCTTCGGCATCCCGGAAATGGGCACCAACTTTGTCCGAGGAATGCTGGTGGAGGCCCGGCCCAAGAACTTTTCGGAACTGATCCAGATCTCGGGCTTGTCCCACGGCACCGACGTGTGGACCGGCAACGCCGACGAGCTGATCCGCAGCGGCACCTGCACCATTGCAGAGGTCATCGGCTGCCGTGACAGCATCATGCTGTACCTGCTGCGAAAGGGCCTGGAGCCTAAAATGGCCTTCGATATCATGGAGGCAGTCCGAAAGGGCAAGGTGGCCAAGGGCGGCTTCAAGGAAGGCTGGGAGGAAGCTATGCGGGAGCACGAGGTGCCGGATTGGTATATCGAGAGCTGCCGCAAGATCAAGTATATGTTCCCGAAAGCCCATGCCGTGGCCTATCTGATGAGTGCCATCCGCCTGATGTGGTTCAAGCTGTACCATCCGCAGGCCTTCTATGCGGTGTACTTCACCGTCCGCGGCGACGACATCGACTACGAGGCCGCCATTGGCGGCGCGGCAGTGGCTCGTGCCCACATGGAGGAGGTCAAGCGCCGCCTGAAGGAGGAAAAGAACGCCAAGGACGAGGACGTTCTGGTGAGCCTGCAGCTGGTGAACGAAATGCTGGTGCGCGGGTACGAGTTTTTGCCTATCGAACTGGGGAAGAGCCGCGGCTCCAAATATATGGTGGAGGACGGCAAGGTGCGCCTGCCCTTCAGCGCCCTGAAGGGCCTGGGCGGTTCCGCAGCCGATGCACTGGAGCGCGTGACCATCCACGGCGAGGAATACCTCTCGGTGGAAGAACTGCAGCAGGCTTCCGGTGTCGGTCAGGGCATTCTGGACCGCCTGCGTCAGGTGGGCGCCCTGGGCGACCTGCCGGAGAGCAGCCAGGTGAGTTTCTTCTGAAAACAGTAAAATAAGAACGCCTGCACGGTCGAAAACGTGCAGGCGTTTTACTTATTGGGGCAAAAAAGCGGCACCGGTTTTCCGATGCCGCTCTGCAGATACGCGGGAAAATCAGGAGAGAGGGGATGCTTACTCCACGCTGATCATATAATAATACACGGGCTGGCCGCCGCGGATGTGGCTGACCTCCACATGATTCGGGCACTTTGCCTTGACAATCTCGGTGACCTTCTCGGCGTCCTCGTCGCTCACGTCACAGCCGGAGATGATGGTGACGAAGCTGGAGTCCTTCTTGCACATACCACGGGCCAGACGATAGGTGGCCTTAGTGATGTCGGTGGAGGTGGCAACGATCTTGCCGTTCTCCAGTGCCATGATCTCACCCTTCTTGATGCGCTTGCCGTCGTACTCGCTGTCGCGGGCGGCGTAGGTGATCAGGCCGGTGGACACCTTGTCGGCAGCAGCCATCATGTTGATGGTGTTGGTCTCGGCGTTCACGGAGGGGTCAAAGTTCAGCATGGCAGTAATGCCCATGGGCACGGTGCGGGTGGGCAGCACCACGACCTGACGGTCGGCCAGCTTCTCGGCCTGCTCGGCGGCCATGATGATGTTCTTGTTGTTGGGCAGGACGAACACGGTCTTGGCAGGCACGCTCTGGATGGCTGCCAGGATGTCCTCGGTGGAGGGGTTCATGGTCTGGCCGCCGGAAACCACGGCGTCTGCAGCCAGGTCGGTGAACACGGCCTTCAGGCCCTCACCGGCTGCCACGGCCACAAAGCCGTAGTCACGGCTGGGATCCACAGCAGCGTAGACGAACGCGCTGGCCTGAGAAGGAGCCTTCTCGGCAGAGGCCTGCTTTTCCAGGCTCTTGCCCTGCTTCTGGCGGGCCAGGAACTGCTCGTGCATATTCTCGATCTTGAAGTTGGTCAGGTAACCGTACTTGATGGCTTCGCTCAGGATCTTGCCGGGGTCGGCGGTGTGCACATGCAGGTTGATCACGTCATCGTCCTCAATGCAGACCACACTGTCGCCATTTGCCTCGGCAAAGGCGCGGATCTTGGCGGCGCTCACGCCCTCGTCCTTATTGATGAGGAACTGGGTGCAGTAGCCGTTCTTGATGTCCTCCACTTTCATCAGGTCATCGGTGAACACGCCCTTGCCGACATTCGCGGTGGAGAGCTTGGCCTTGTTGGGGGTGCTCTCGCCGCCGGCCACGATGGCCTCGCCGTGGAACACCTTGCCCATGCCCTCAAAGATGATCAGGATGCCCTGACCGCCTGCGTCCACGACGCCGGCCTTCTTCAGGACAGGCAGCAGGTTGGGGGTGTCATCCAGGGCTTCCTGACCGGCAGTCATCACCACATCCCACAGGGCGGGTACATCGGCGGCGTCGCTGGCGGCAGCCTTCTCGCTGGCCACACGGGCCACAGTGAGAATAGTGCCCTCGGTGGGCTTCATCACGGCCTTGTAGGCACCCTCGACACCCTTCTGCAGGGCAGCCACGATGTCGGCCACGTTGGCTTCCTTTTTGCCTTCCAACGCCTTGGAGAAGCCGCGGAACAGCAGGCTGGTGATGACGCCGGAGTTGCCGCGGGCACCGCGCAGCATGGCGGAAGCAGCGGTCTTGGAGGCCTCGGCCACGGTGCAGCTGTCATCCAGGGCTTCCAGCTCCCGCACGGAAGCGCCCACGGTCATGCCCATGTTGGTGCCGGTGTCGCCGTCCGGAACGGGGAAAACGTTCAGCTCGTCCACACGGGAGCGCTGATTGTTGATGTTGTTGGCGCCGGAAATAATGGCGTCGCGCAGGATCTTACCAGAAATCATTGTTTTTAAACTCCTTAATCAGGCCGGAAAAACTCCGGCGTCCGGGTATGCTGACGTATCCATCAGGCAATCACATCGTCCACCGAGACCACCACGCGGGCGACCTTCAGGCCGGTGGCCTGCTCGACTTCGTCCTTGACGCGGTGCGAGATGCTGCGGGCAGCGGTGGAAATGTTCAGCCCATAGCTGACAGCGATGTGCAGCTCGATCACGAGACGTCCATTCTCCTGCGTGACGCGGACACCCTTTTCGGAATAATCGGAACCATGGACCAGGCTGCGCACAGCGTCGGTCATATCACGGGGTGCCATTGCGGCAACGCCGTAGCAGTGTTTGGTCGCCTCACCCACGAGGGTCGAAAAATACCCGGCGGTAAAGCTGACATCTCCCAGCGGGAAACGGGAAGTGATCATAATCGCTCTGCTCCTTTATGTTATTTTCAGAAAACACATTCAGGGTCTGGGGCCGTGCAGCCGGGGAAAAACTGCAGACTGCACCGATAAACATCCACTCTATTATACAACTTCGGTGGGCGGTTGTACAGTTCAAATTGCTGGCAGCAAGGCTTTTTTGGCTGTTTTGCGTCCTTTGCCCGTAAATTTGCAGGCAAAACTGTGCGCCTGCGGCACAGGGGGTGCGCCATTCCGGCAGGATGTGACAGGCCGGGTGTGGTATCCTGCCCGGTGTGCGAGATGCGCGCCGGGGCAGAAGTATGACGGATGCCTGCAAACAATCTGTTAAGAAAATATAAAAACTCCCTCTGGATGCTTTATCCCTCTATGGAAAAGTGCTAAAATGAAAGGGAAGAAAGGGGATGCGTACCGGGGCGGTGCGTGTCCCCTGCAAAACGAGAAGAAGCAAACTCACGTCCGGCCGCACACGCCGCACACAAAATACCTATTTTAGGAGTTGTTGGCATGAACATTCTGTTTTTCCTCTCCCCCAAGCAGGATCTGATGTACGTTTACGATGATTTTACCCTCCGGCAGACACTGGAAAAGTGGGAGAACAACCGCTATGCCTCCATCCCGGTGCTCAACCGCCGGGGCGAATATGTGGGTACCCTGACCGAGGGGGACATCCTCTGGGGGCTGAAAAAATTCCATGGGCTGGATCTGGAAGCTGCCGAGGATGTGCCCATCTCGGCTTTCCCTCACAAGCGGGACTATAAGGCTGTGACCGTGACCACCAGCATGGATCAGCTGGTGGAGGCGGCCATGAACCAGAATTTTGTACCGGTGGTGGATGATCGGGGCATCTTTATTGGCATCGTGCGCCGGCAGGCCATCATCCGCTACTGCTACGAGAAATCCCGCAGGGAAGAAGCGTCCGCCCAGCCCGGCCGCAGGGTGCCGGAATACGCCGCCGCCCACTGAGCACGGCCTACCGTTTATTATTGTACGTTTGCCGCTCCGGCTCCCCGTTTTGGGGTGCCGGAGCATTTTTCTGTGCAAAAATCCCCGAAAATGTGTTGGAAGTCCTGTTTATAGTATATATGATATGCGATAATACAACCACAGAGGGAGCCGAAGGCGGCGGGAAAGGCCCGGCGCAGGCTCCCGACAGAACAAAACAGGAGGGGAACACGATGAAGGATTTTGAGATGCGTTATGTGGGCAGCCATGTGGAGGTGTACACCGGCAGCGGGGTGTTCCTCTTTTCGGCCGATACCGTGCGTGAGGCGATGGAGGAGCTGGCCGAGTGACATGGTTTGAAATAACTAATGTAAAATCTGCGTAAAATGTTTGAAAAGGAACCGTGACGAAACGATTGAAAACCAGCAAAATGTGTGGAAAAAGTGATTTTCTTGTAAAATAAACCTTGTTGTGGCGGGGGGATTGATGGTATAATAAGCACAGTGTGAGCGCTGAAACGGAGCCGTGCGCGTGGACGCATGGGGGCGCTGCATGACAAAGGAAAAACGGCTGCCGGGGTACGGGTCCCGCCAAAGGCGGGGCAGGGCCCGGCGGCTGTGTGCTGTTATTGGAAGAAACAGGAAGATCGTATTTAGGAGTATCGCTATGGATATCACACACATTACCTCTCTGCTGGGCGGCATTGCGTTGTTTTTGTATGGCATGTCGATCATGGGCGCGGGCCTGGAAAAGCTGGCCGGCGGCAAAATGCAGGGGGTGCTGCAAAAACTGACCTCCTCCACCATCAAAGGTGTCATTTTTGGCACCCTGATCACGGGCGTGATCCAGTCGTCGGCTGGCACGGTGGTGATCTGTGTGGGCCTGGTCAACTCCGGTATCATGACGCTGACGCAGTCGGTGGGCGTGATCATGGGTGCAAACATTGGTACGACGGTGACCGGTCAGCTGATCCGCATGGCGGATATCTCAGGCGACAGCCTGTGGCTGACCCTCATGCAGCCCAAGACGTTTGCGCCCGTGGTGGCGTTTATCGGCTGCATTTTTTATGTGTTCCTGCGCAACGCCAAGAAAAAGAACATCGGCCAGATCATGCTGGGCTTCGGCATCCTGTTCACCGGCATGAGCCTGATGGACACCGGCGTGTCCCCCCTGCGGGAAAGCGCCGCGTTCCAGAATCTGTTCGTCTCCATGACCAACCCCATCCTGGGCGTGCTGGTGGGCCTGGTGGTCACGGTGATCATCCAGTCCTCCTCGGCATCGGTGGGCATCCTGCAGGCGCTGTCCAGTACGGGCCTGGTCACCTTCAGTTCGGCCATCCCCATC
The DNA here is from genome assembly GCA_902463905.1 of uncultured Faecalibacterium sp. Classification (GTDB taxonomy): domain Bacteria; phylum Bacillota; class Clostridia; order Oscillospirales; family Ruminococcaceae; genus Faecalibacterium. The sequence continues at coordinate 15,294 of CABQHF010000007.1, forward strand.
ATCCTGGGTGCCCACATCGGCACGGCCTTCACCCCGCTGCTCACCATCGGCGGCTCCTCCAAGGACGGCAAGCGCGCCGCCCTCATCCACCTGTACTTCAACGTGATCGGCAGCATCGTACTGCTGGCCCTGATCTATGCGGTGCAGTTCACCTTCGGCATCCCCATGTGGCATGACGTGATGAACAAGAGCTCCATCGCAAACATCCACACCCTGTCCAGTGTGTGTGCCATGCTGCTGTTCCTGCCGTGCAGCGGGGTGCTGTCCAAGCTGGCCATGCTCACGGTGCCGGACAACGCTGAGGAAGCGCAGGAACTGAGCATGCCGGTGCTGGACGAGCGTCTGTTCAAGAGCCCGGCCGTGGCCCTGCAGCAAGCCAAGAACGCGGTGGTCAAAATGTCCCGCCGTGCCGCCCGCAACGTCAATCTGGCTGCGCCGCTGCTGCTGAAGATGGACGAGGATACCGTGAGCGCTATCAAGGTGCGCGAGAACCTTATCGACCGCATGGAGGTGGCCATCTCCAATTACCTTATTAAGATGACCGATCAGGAACTGGGCGATGACGAGAGCCATGTCGTGACCGAGCTGCTGAACTTCGTCACCGAGTTCGAGCGCATCGGCGACTATGCCGTGAACATCATGGAAAAAGCCGAGGAACTGAACGAGAAGGAGGCCTCCTTCTCCGAGAGCGCCCAGAAGGAGCTTGTCCTGCTGGAAAAGGCTGTGGAGCGCATCCTTGCCGTGACCGGCGAGGCCTTTGAGGGCGACGATATCCAGAAGGCCATGCAGGTGGAGCCGCTGGAAGAGGTCATCGACGTGATGGTGGAGCGCCTGCGCGACCAGCACATCCGCCGCCTGAAGGACGGCGTGTGCTCCATCGACACCGGCGTGGTGTTCCTGGACGTGCTGAACAACGTGGAACGTATCTCCGACCACTGCTCCAACGTGGCTGTGCGCATGATCGGCATGGAGGGCGGCGAGGATTACGACTCCCACACCCTGAAGAGCATCATGCACCACAACCCCACCAAGGACTATATGCTGGAGTTCGAGCAGTGCCGCAAGGAGTACCTTGTGCCGCTGGAAGAGATGGAAGCATAAAAAGCCCCTTTGTCTGTTCCTGACAAGAGGCGAGAAACACGACGATTCAGTTCTTGGCTCTCCCTTTGACAGACTTCCCCCGGCCGGGGGAAGATGGCGAAGCCAAAAAGGGGGCAAGCTGGCGCGTCAGCGCCTGAGCGGGCGAGCACGCTGAAAGCAAGTAAAATTATTACAACAGAAGGGCCGCTGCATATCTCATGCAGCGGCCCTTTTCGCCTGGGCTGTGTGTGAAAAAGCGGATGCGGGCTTCAGTGCGGCACGGCGACCCACTTGTGGGGGCCGCGCCAGCCCTTACCATCCTGCGGTGCCTTTAGGCAGACACCGGGATTGGGCGGACCGGAGCGCAGGCTCTTGTTCTGCTGGCCGCCGCAGAACTTGCACTTGTAGCTGATATTGGCAGGTTCAGACATTCAGGTTGCACTCCTTCCCTCCGGAAAGCCCGGACTAAGAATCTTTGCCTTGCATCATAATTATATAATTTTCACATTACAAAGTCAACAAAAACTGGAAGAAAATGAGAAAAATTATCCGCCGAGATCCTCCAGGATCGCCTGCAGCTCCTGCAGGCTGTGCACCGTGATGCCGCGCCGGATGCGCAGCACATCGTTTTCGGGCAGGAGGTTGACATAGATGCCGGTGAGCTGCTGCAGGGCACCGGGCGTGCCGTCGGCATTGCAGCTGTACACGGCCACCCGCCCGCCGGTGTCGCACAGGTAGTAGCCCGCCGGTGCCGGTGCTGCTGCCTGCACGAGGGAGCTGACGCTGCCGGAAGCGGGCGTTTCTTCCGCCGGGGAGGCGGGCAGAGGCAGGCGGGGTAGCGCCATCCAGAACAGACTGAACACGATGGTGAATACACACAGCCCGTAGAACAGGCACAGACCGATCTTGCGCATGGAACAGGGAACACCCCTTTCAACTGTTTTTGCAGAGAGTATGGCCCGGAAGTACGGCATAAAATCATTTTTTGCGGCGGAATGCTGTACTTTGCAGGGCCGTATGTGGTATACTGACCTTGATTGGACAGCACGGCGGTGCGGCGGATGAAGATTGGTTCTTGCCCGCGCCCGGCGGTCGTGCTATAATATGGTATCGTATGCTGGGTGACCAGCGGTTTTTGAGAAAAGATCTTACAGCGCTACAGGCGCTGCATTTTACCAGTATGGGTCAGGAGGCGATCCCTATCTCCAGCAATGAGATGAGAAAGATCCACCGGGGCGGCGAGGGCGATTCCTCGCATCCTGCGGCGGGACGTAAGGTAAATGTCAGCCAGAGCCGCCGGGAGCAGCCGGTCAGGGAACCCGGGAAGCCCGGAAAGGCTCCGAAGGAACCGAAGGAAAAGGCAAAGCACCCGATCCTGCGGTTCATCGGCCGCACCATTGCCACCCTGCTGTGCCTGGGCATCATGGTCGGCAGCCTGCTGGCCGTGGGCATGGTGTACTATGTGGTGCAGGCCACGGCCAACGACGGCGACCTGCTGGACCTGGACAACATCCAGCTGAGCCAGTCCAGCGTGGTCATGGCCAACGATCCGGACACCGGTGCACAGGTGGAGTATGCCACCCTGCGCTCCTCCAACAGCCACCGCGTGTGGGCCGACCTGGAGCAGATCCCCACCAATTTGCAGTATGCGTTCATCTGCACCGAGGACAAGGATTTCTACAATGAGCCGGGCGTCAACTTCAAGCGCACCATCGGTGCCATGATCAATGAATATCTGCTGCCCATCTACAGTTCCAAGCAGGGCGCTTCCACACTGGAGCAGCAGCTCATCAAGAACCTGACCGATGACAACAGCGCCAGCGGCATCGAGGGCGCTCTGCGTAAGCTGCGTGAGATCTACCGTGCGCTCTGCCTGAGCCGCAGTTACTCCAAGGAGACCATCCTGGAGGCGTACCTGAATACCATCAGCTTCACCGGCACCATCCAGGGCGTTCAGACGGCGGCCAACGAGTACTTCAACAAGGACGTCAGCGAGCTGACCCTGTGGGAGTGTGCCACCATCGCTTCCATCACCAAGAACCCCACCAACTACAACCCCTACACCAACCCTGAGAACCTGATCAACCGCCGCAACTTCATCATGTACAACATGTGGCAGCAGGGCGTGATCTCGGAGGAGGACTACCGCAACGCCGCCGCCCAGCCGCTGACGCTGGCCGATGATGACAGCGACAAGAAGAACACCTCCGTGACCTCCTACTTCACCGATGCACTGTTCCAGGAAGTGGTGGAGGACATCATGGCCAAGGAGGGCATCTCGGAGGCTGACGCCCAGAAGATGCTGTACACCGGCGGTTTTACCATCGAGGCTACGGTGAACACCAAGCTGCAGACCCAGATGGAAAACCTGATGCTGAACACCAACGACGCCTACTTCCCGGCCGGCTGGCATGAGGAAGAGGTGACCTCCATCTCGGATGATGACATCCAGGTGATGAATGAGGACGGCACCCCCAAGACCCGTACCGGCGACGACGGCACCATCTATTATTACCGCAATGTGCGCACCCAGGCGGCCATGGTCACGCTGGACTATGACGGCAACGTGCTGGCCATCGTGGGCGGCCTTGGCGAAAAGACCAAGAGCCTCTCGCTGAACCGTGCTTACAGCGTGACCCGGCAGACCGGCTCCACCATCAAGCCCATCGGCGCCTATTCGCTGGGCGTGGAGTATGGCCTGGTGAACTGGTCCACCATGCTCAACAACTCGCCCCTGTACCAGAAGCAGGACATGGTGGTGCGGGACGAGGACTACTGCCGCAAGAACGGCCTGATGGGCCTTTCCGACAAGCAGCTCCGTGCCTACCCCAACGCCTGGCGCAGCTGGCCCCGCAACTACGGCGGCAACTACGGCGACAACAGCGATGTGCCGCTGTGGAACGGCCTGGCCCGCTCCCTGAACACCATCGCAGTGCGCGTGGGCGATCTGGTGGGCGCAAGCAATATCTTCAACTTCCTGTACAACACCCTGCAGCTGGATACGCTGGATCCCACCAACGATGTGGGTCTGGCTCAGATGGTCATGGGCAGCCAGACCAGGGGTGTCACGCCCATGGCACTGGCAGCCGCTTTCCAGATCTTCTATGATGGCCAGTACACCACCCCGCACCTGTACACCCGCGTGCTGGATCGTGACGGCAACATCTATCTGGAAAACAACGCCACCAGCTATCAGGCCCTGACCAGCGACACCGCGTATATCATGAACCGCCTGCTGAAGAACGTGCTGTACTCCAGCGTGGGTACCGCCAGCGGCCGTTACCCCAACTCCAACGGCATGGAGTCCTTTGGTAAGACCGGTACCGCCAGCGATGAAAAGGATCTGTGGTTCGTGGGCGGCACCCCCTACTACGTCACGGCCGTGTGGTGGGGCTACGATGCACCCTATGATATGACCAAGACCCTGACCAAGAAGCAGGCCAAGACCAGCACCTGTGTCATGGCCTGGAAGGCTCTGATGGAGCAGGCTCAGGCAGACCTGCCGTACAAGTCCTTCCCGACTTCGTCCGGCGTGGTGGAGCGCCGCTACTGCACCCAGAGCGGCCTGCTGGCCGGCGGTTCCTGCCCCAGCACGGCTGTGGGTTACTACCGTGCCGATGACCTGCCCTCTGCCTGCAACTACTCCCACGCCTCGGCACCGGCACCTGCTGCTGACACCAGCCAGCAGACTGTCATCCCCACAGATACAAGCAATCTGGAAACTGATTGATCTGTGCGCCGGGCGTGAACGAATGGCGGAAAAGGCATACTTTCCTGCACAGGAAGCATCATACCGGCAAGGAAAAACGGTACTTCACGAGACAAAACTGGATAATCTGCCAAAATCGCATCCGGCCTCTTGCATTGCAGGGGGCCGGATGCTATTATATTTTCTGCAAGAACACTTGTGTTTGTGAGGTGAACAAGTTGGAACGCCGCTTTTATCTGGTGGATGCGCAGGTTTTGCCGGAGGTCTTTCTCAAGGTGGTACGCGCCAAGGAGCTTCTGGCCAGCGGGGAAGCGCGCAGCATTTCGGCTGCGACCCGCGCGGTGGATCTGTCGCGCAGCGCCTTTTATAAGTATAAGGACTGCATTTTTGATTCCGAGAACGGCCGCGAGGTCATTACCGTGATGGCCACCCTGCGGGACGAGACCGGTGCACTGCAGAGCCTGCTGGCCGGCATCAGCGCCGCAGGAGCCAGCATCGTGACCATCAATCAGTCCACGCCAGAAAACGGGGCTGCCCTTGTGGCGGTGACCATCCGCACCGATACCATGCAGATGACGCCGGAAGAGCTTACAGAAAAGCTCTCCCGCCAGCGCATGGTAGTGGGCGTGCACTGCGGGTACAATCTGTAAGAAACGGAAGAGGGAAAACGTTATGGCTAAAATTGCAATTCTGGGCTTTGGCACGGTGGGCAGCGGCGTGTACGAGGTACTGTGCCGCAACGCTGCGGGCGTGTCGCGCCGCGCCGGGGAGCCGGTGGAGGTCAAGTACATCCTGGACCCGAAGGATTTTTCGGGTCACCCGGCTGCAAACCTGTTCGTCAAGAGCATCGACACCATCCTGCAGGACCCGGAGGTCCGGGTGGTGGTGGAGACCATCGGCGGCACCCGTTTTGCCTACCCATACGTTAAGGCCTGCCTGGAGAGCGGCCGCAGCGTGTGCACCTCCAACAAGGAGATGGTGGCCACCTACGGTGCCGAGCTGCTGGGTCTGGCCAAGGCCCACGACTGTGCCTTCCTGTTTGAGGCATCCGTGGGCGGCGGCACCCCCATCATCACCCCGATGCACCAGTGTCTGGCCGCGAACGTCATCACCGAGGTGGAGGGCATCGTGAACGGCACCACCAACTTCATGCTCACCAAAATGGTGCGGGAGAGCCTTGGCTTTGAGGATGCGCTGCACATTGCGCAGGAGCTGGGCTACGCCGAGACCAAGGACCCCAGCGATGACGTGGACGGCCGCGATGCCTGCCGCAAGATCGCCATTCTGTCCTCTATGGTGTGCGGCCACCAGATCTACCCCCAGAACATCCCCACCCGGGGCATCCGGGCCATTACCATCGGGGATGTCAAGGCCGCCCAGCGGATGGGCTGTGTCATCAAGCTCATTGCCTGGATGAAGCTGGGCAAGGACGGCAGCGTGGCTGCCGGCGTGGAGCCCTGCCTGGTGCCCCGGGCCAACCAGCTGGCCAGCGTGGACGACGTATTCAACGCCGTGCTGGTCAAGGGCGATATGCTGGGAGACGTGGTGTTCTACGGCAAGGGTGCCGGCAAGCTGCCCACCGCCAGTGCCGTGGTGGCAGACGTGGTGGACGCCCTGAAAAACGGCTCCAAGGTTCACGACAGCCTGTTCTGGCAGCCTGCCGAGCCGGTGGACGGCATGCTCACGGACCCCACCCCTGCCGCATATTATGTGCGTGTGGCAGGCATTGCTCCTGCAGTGGTGGAAGCCATCTACGGCTACGGCAAGGTGGTGGATGAGCGCTACGACGGCTGCTCCTACTTTGTGGAGCGCGCCGACGAAAAGGCGCTGGCCGAGGCAGCACGCAAGGTGGAGGCCGTGGGCGGCAGCGTGAAGCTGGTGCTCAAGCGCCTGCCCGAGGAAGCATAAGAAAGGGGCACCGGCAATGAAGATCAAGGTTTCGGTCCCGGCCACCAGCGCGAACATCGGCTCCGGCTTCGATGCGCTGGGCCTGGCGGTCACCCTGTACAACACGGTGACCTTTGAAGAAAGCGAAGTGCTGGACATCTCGTCCGCAGACGGCACCCGCATCCCCCGCGGCG
>CABQHF010000008.1 GCA_902463905.1 uncultured Faecalibacterium sp.
ACTACCTGATGAACAAGGAAGAACTGGAAAACAAGATCGCCACCCTCACCGGCGGCCGTGCCGCCGAAGAAGTGGTGTTCCACTCCATCACCACCGGTGCCTCCAATGATATCGAGCAGGCCACCAAGCTGGCCCGGGCCATGCTCACCCGCTACGGCATGAGCGAGGACTTTGACATGGTGGCCCTGGAGACCGTGAACAACCAGTATCTGGGCGGTGACACCTCGCTGGCCTGCTCTGCCCAGACCCAGCGGGAGATCGACCAGAAGGTGGTGGAGCTGGTAAAGGCCCAGCACGCCAAGGCCCTGCAGATCCTTACCGAGAACCGGGACAAGCTGGACCAGCTGGCCAAGTTCCTCTACGAAAAGGAGACCATCACCGGGGAGGAGTTTATGGCCATCCTGAACGGAGAAGAAAAAACTGAATAATTTTTTGCATTCCCTGCAATAATCCAGCCGCCGCATCCGTTTACAAGACAGATACGGCGGTTCTGGTTCAGAGCCTCGCCGCAAAAAACCATGGTTGCTAGAACATGAAAAACACAGCCGGACCCCGGCTGCAATACAGGAGGATTTTCTTATGAAACTGCTGAATCATAAAGTTGCCCGTACCCTGGCTGCCGCTGCGGTGGCTACCTGTGCCGTTGCCATGCTCAGCGTAGGCGCATTTGCTGCCGACGTGGCCATTGGCGAAAAGGACCCTACCTACGGTGGCTACGGTGCCCCGGCAGGCCCTGCCATCCAGGGCAACATCATGCTCATCAGTGCCGACGGCGATGTGGCCGTTGGCGAAAAGGACCCCACCTACGGCGGCTACGGCGCACCGGAAGGCCCTGCCATCCAGGGCAACATCATGCTCATTGGTGCCGACGGTGCTGAGAGCGACACCCTGAAGCTGAACTACAGCGTCAAGGGCCTGTTTGGCCGCCAGGTGCTGTACACCGCCCGGCAGAACGGCACGGTGCTGACCCTGGATGTGCCTGCCAGCGTGGCTACCTTCCGCTGCACCATGGAGGACCTGACCACCATGATGAACAACGGCATCAACACCCTGGTGTTCAAGACCGAAAAGACCTCCACCACCCTGAACCTGAGCCTGCTGACGGAGGGCTATGATGCCGGCGCCAAGGTCAAACTGCACCAGTGCGGCAGCACCGTCCGCCTCAGCGTCAATGGCCGGGGCCGCCGGGATCTGCTGATCGGCCGCTGAGCCCCAGCCCCCTGGATTCCATAAGCATCCAAAAAAGCTCCCACTGCTACCGCTGCAGTGGGAGTTTTTCTGTTAAGTTTTTGAAAATTTGCCCGGCAGAGGGTGCAACCTTTGCCGGGTTGTGCTATAGTTAAAGTGGATAAAATTACATGGTTGCAAAGGAGAAAACGCCATGGATCATTTTGTGGAGTTTGAGGACGTCTGCAAATATTACCAGACCGGAAGTGTGAAGATCGCCGCCGCCGACCACATGAACTTTTATGTGGACAAGGGGGAGTTCTGCATCATCGTAGGCCCCTCCGGTGCCGGCAAGACCACCTTGCTGAACATCCTGGGCGGCATGGACAGCTGCGATGAGGGCCATGTCTGGCTGGACGGCCGGGACGTGAGCCGCTTTTCGGAAAAGGCCCTTACCACCTACCGCCGGTACGACGTGGGCTTTGTGTTCCAGTTCTACAACCTGGTGCAGAACCTGACGGCGTTGGAAAACGTGGAGCTGGCCAGCGAGATCTGCCGGGACCCTCTGGACCCGGCCCAAACCCTGACCAGTGTGGGCCTGGGGGAACGGCTGAACAACTTCCCGGCGCAGCTGTCCGGCGGCGAGCAGCAGCGGGTGTCCATTGCCCGGGCCCTGGCCAAAAACCCCAAGCTCCTGTTGTGCGACGAGCCTACCGGTGCCCTGGATTACAAGACCGGCAAACAGGTGCTGGGGCTTTTGCAGGAGACCTGCCGCAAGACCGGACGCACCGTCATCGTGATCACCCATAACACGGCCCTGACCGCCATGGCCGACCGTGTCATTCAGGTACGCAGTGGGCAGATCGTGTCCAACAAGGTCAACGAGCACCCGGTGCCAGTGGAAGAAATTGAGTGGTGAGTGCAGTGCAAAAAAGTTATCGCAAAAATATCCTCCGGGAGATGAAGGGCAACGCCAGCCGCATGGTGTCGCTGTTTGGCATCGTGGCCCTGGGGGTCATGATGCTGACAGGCCTCATGAGCATTGCCCCCAGTATGCGGAGCGCAGCCCAAAAATATTATGTGCAGCAAAATGTGTTTGACCTCCGGGTGCTGTCCACCCTGGGCCTTTCAGACCAGGACATCGACGCCATTGCCGCCACCCCCGGGGTGGAGGCTGTGATGCCGGTAAAGACCCTGGACCTGGAGGCCAACTGGCAGGGCCAGGAGGAGCGCATCGTGGTGCAGCTGCAGGCCCTGCAGCAGGACCCGGCAGCGGACACCGATGCCAACATGAACCGTCTGGTGCTGCGCTCCGGCCGGATGCCCCAGGCCGCCAACGAGTGCGTGGTCCATGTAATGGGCTACCAGGCCGAGATCGCTGAGGGCACCGTGCTGACCCTTCCGGAAGATACGGAGGGGACAAAACACAAGGAATATACGGTGGTGGGGCTGGTGCAGGACCCGCAGCACATCTCCACCGATAAAGAGAGCAGCACCGTGGGCAACGGTCAGCTGAACTACATCGCCTATGTGCTGGACGGGGAATTGACGGCGGATTACTACACTGCCTGTTATATCAAGGCAGAAAATGCCGGCCAGTACGATAATTATTCCCAGGAGTACCAGGACGCAGTGGACCAGGTGGCGGATCGTCTGGAGCAGATCAGCACCGCCCAGTGTGTGCAGCGCCGGGAACAGCTCATGGACACCGCTAACGAAAAGCTGGACGAGGCCCGTCAGACCTACGATGACCAGAAGGCCGAGGCCGAGCAGAAATTTGCCGAGGCGGAACAGCAGCTGGACGATGCCCAGAAGCAGCTGGATGACGCCAAGGCCCAGCTGGACGCAGGCGAAACGGAACTGGCCAAGCAGAAGGAAGCCCTGCCCGACACCATGCAGAACGGTGCCGACCAGCTGGTGGACGGCGAGGAACAGGTGCTGGAATTTGAGGAACAATTGCAGCAGATCCAGCTGCTGGTGAACCTGAAAAAGGTGGCCGACCCGCTGCTGACCTACGCCCAGACCGCCCTGGACAACGCCCAGAAAGCGCTGGACGAGGCGGAGCCTGCCGACGAGGAATACATCGAGCTGCGGGACGCCCTGGCCAAGGCCCAGGCCGCCTATGACAACATCAACGGTCAGCTCCAGGGCTACCAGGCCCAGCTGGATGAGGGCAAAAAGCAGATGTACGCCCAGGGGCTCATCTCCTCCCCCAACCTGGACAACGACCAGCTGGTGGTGGAGGCCAAGGCCGCGCTGCGCAAACTGAAGGTGCAGCTGCTGGAAGGCCAGCTGCAGCTTACCACCGGCACCGCCACGGCCTACAGTCAGTTTGAGGCAGCCCGGGCCCAGTTGGACGCCGGGTGGCAGGAGTATCAGGCCGGGGTGCAGCAGCTGGCAGACTCCCGTGCCCAGTACGAGACCCAAAAGGCGGATGCCCAGCAAAAGCTGGACGAGGGCCTGCAGCAGCTCACCGACGCTGAGGAGCAGGTGAGTAAGATCAAAAAGGGCGAGTGGTATGTGCTGGACCGCAACAGCACCCTGAGCTTTGTGACCTTTGAGCAGTACGCCGACCGGATGGATGCCATTGCCCGGGTGTTCCCGGTGTTCTTCTTCCTGGTGGCGGCCCTGGTGGCCACCACCACCATGACCCGTATGGTGGACGAGAACCGCCTCCAGATGGGCACCCTGAAGGCCCTGGGCTACTCCAACGCCAGCATTGCAGGCAAGTACCTGTTCTATGCCCTTACTGCCAGCGTGCTGGGCAGCATGGCCGGCATGGTGGTGGGCTTTTTGGTGTTCCCCAGCATCATCTGGTACGCCTATCAGCTGATTTTCAGCCTGCCCACCTTCACCCTGCGGTTCTACCCGGGCATGGCAGCCGCCAGCATGGCCATCAGTGCCGCCGTCATCGGCCTGGCCACCTGGAGTGCCTGCCGCTCCAGCCTGAAGGAAAAAAGTGCAGCACTGCTGCTGCCCCGGGCTCCCGTGGCAGGCAAGCGCATCTTCCTGGAGTACATCACCCCGCTGTGGAAGCGCATGAGCTTCTCCCAAAAGACCACCGCCCGGAACCTGTTCCGGTATAAGAAGCGATTCTTTATGACGGTGCTGGGTGTGGCAGGCTGTACGGCCCTGCTGCTCATCGGCTTCGGCCTCCAGGACTCCCTGCTGCCCATCGTCACCAAGCAGTCCACGGAGCTGTCCCACAACGACCTGACGGTCACCCTCAGTGACCCTGCCGCCTTTACGGTGGAAAAGGGCCTCACCGATGCTCTGGAGAAGGGCCAGGTGGAGAACTGGGCGGCGGTGTACAGCAAGTCGGTGACCATCTACAATGCCGACGGAGAAAGTGCCGGCGTCAGCGTGGTGGGGGCCCAGACCGACAGCCAGCTGAGCCGCTATGTGACCTTCCGCACCCGGCAGGGCCACAAGGCCATCCCCTTTGAAATGGACAGCGTGGTGCTGACAGAAAAGACCGCCCTGAACCTGGGGGTGGAGCCGGGAGACTCCATCTGGGTGGAGAACCCTGACGGAGAACGGGTGGAGATGACCCTGACCGGCGTGACGGAGAACTATATGTTCACCCGGCTGTATGTGTCCAATGCCCAGCTGCAGACCCTGCTGGGCACCCAGGACATCCCCTGGAACACGGTGTATGCCCAGACCAGCTGCGACAGTGCCGCCGACCGCAACACCATGCGGGAGACTCTGCTGGCCTGCAACTATGTGACCGGAGCCTCCTTTACGGAGGATGCTACCTCCATGTTCGACAACCTGATCGTGAGCTTGAACTCGGTGGTGGTGCTGATCATCGTGTGTGCTGCGGCCCTGGCGGCGGTGGTGCTGTATAACCTGATCAGCGTGAACCTGGCAGAGCGCAAAAAGGAGCTGGCCACCATCAAGGTGCTGGGCTTCTATGATAAGGAAGTGTACCGCTACATCTTCCGGGAGATCGACCTGCTGGCCCTCATGGGCTCTTGCGTGGGCTTGCTGCTGGGCATCCCCCTGCATCAGTTCATTATCCGCACGGTGGAAATGGACCAGCTCATGTTCATCCGGACCATTGCCCCCCACAGCTATCTGCTGAGCGTGGCACTGACCATGCTGTTCACGCTGGCAGTCTGCTTTGTCATGCGCCGCCATGTGAAGAAGATCAGCATGGTGGAGAGTATGAAGGCACCGGAATAAGAAACGTCAGGGTTCATAAAAGATTCACGGATGCACAACACTTTTGCCGAAATTCTCTGGTAAGATAGAATCACCGGAAGGGAACGCCGCAAATCCCTTCTCCGGGACAACATGATTCCTCCTTTTCCAAACCAAATACCGTAAAAAGCACCGCGCAACGGGTCCACTTCCCGCTGCGCGGTGCTTTTTGCGTGCCCGGAAAATGGCAGAAAAAAGGATGCTGAACTTGTTTTATGCAGCTGCCTTTTCAGGTCTTGCGTCAGGAGACCGGCAGAAACTGCAGGGTGGCAGCTTCTACGGCAAGGGCGTCGGCCTGCTCCCGGGTCAGCTTTTTGCACCCGACCATCCGGTTGAGCACCACCTGCATCCGCTTGATGGCAAGATCCGGGCTGCTGTTGGGCGAGTAGGCCGATGGAGCATTGGGCAGGCCTGCCAGCATCACGGCTTCGGCGTCGGTGAGCTGCAGCGGCGTTTTGCCAAAGTAGCCCTGCGCGGCTTCGCCGATGCCGTAGTGCCCGCTGCCAAAATAGATGGTGTTGACGTACATTTCAAAGATCTGTTCCTTGTTGTACTGCTTCTCAATGGCGAGGGCGGCGAACATCTCCGCCGCCTTGCGGGCCAGATGCTTTTCCTGAGTGAACAGGGTGTTCTTGGCCAGCTGCTGGGTGATGGTGCTGCCGCCCTCGGCAAAGCTGCCGGTGCGCAGGTCGGTCACCAGTGCCCGGGCAATGGACACCGGGTCCACACCCTTGTGGTGGGTGAAGCGGGAATCCTCCGCCGAGATCACGGCGTTGATGTAGGTCTGGGGCAGCTGGGCATAGGGAACGAACCCTTCGCGGGACGAAATGCTGCTGTACAGGGTAACAATGGGGGTGACCTGGATGGCGCTCTCATAGAGCTTGTGCCCCATCACGGCAAAGTATCCGCCCGCCGCCACAAGGGCCAGCAACGCAAGCACCAGCACCGTGAGCAGTGCTTGCCGGAGAAAACGAAAAACGGTACGCATGGTACGCTCCTTTCCGGGCTGTGGCCCGAATGACTGTATCATAAACGATTTTTGCCGGTTTGGCAAGAGAGAAGGCATTGTATTCCTTATTATAGAACACGGTTTTTGCCGTTTTGTGACCGGAATATGAAATGATGCGCGCACGCCCGGTGCTATAGCAGTTGGATCCGGAACGAAAGTGTTACTCTTGACAAGAATGCACAAGGCGCGGGCCGGAACGGCGGCTGCTTCTCATGCAGAAAATGCAAATTCACAAAAAATGGAATTAACCTATTGACAAACTGGGTATTGGAGGATATAATGCAAACAACAAATCCACAAACCTTGTAGGGAATTGAAAACGAGATTCCCGGTTTGTAGAGGAGTGGGAAAAACTACCTGAAAGGAGGGCACGAAGATGAAGTTGATCTGGAACGAACTGCTGCATGCAAACTTCCGCTGTGGGCGAATGTGCGGGGAACGGGCAGAAGAATTCACCGTGACCTGTACGATGCCCTCCTGTGCACGAATGTGCACCCCGTTGGTGCGTTGAACAGAAAAAATCGGAATTTGTCTGCCCGGTACACCTTGAATGTGCGTGTATCGGGTATTTTTGTATCAGAAGATTATACTAAGAGTTTAACAAGAGAGGTATATTACTATGTCTAACTATAAATTTGAGACCCTTCAGCTGCACGTTGGCCAGGAGCAGGCCGACCCCGCTACCGATTCCCGCGCAGTGCCCATTTACCAGACCACCTCCTATGTGTTCCGCAACAGCCAGCACGCCGCTGACCGCTTCGGCCTGGCAGACGCCGGCAACATCTACGGCCGCCTGACCAACTCCACGCAGGATGTGTTTGAAAAGCGCATCGCCGCTCTGGAAGGCGGCGTGGCTGCACTGGCCACCGCTTCCGGCGCTGCTGCCATCACCTACACCATCGAGGCACTGGCACAGGCCGGTGACCACATCGTGGCCCAGAAGACCATCTACGGCGGCAGCTACAACCTGCTGGAGCACACCCTGAGCCAGTTCGGCGTGACCACCACCTTCGTGGATGCACACAACCTGGAGGAAGTAGAGAACGCCATCCAGCCCAACACCAAGGCTGTCTATCTGGAGACCCTGGGCAACCCCAACAGCGATATCCCCGACATCGACGCCATCGCTGCCATCGCACACAAGCACGGCCTGCCGCTGGTCATTGATAACACCTTCGGCACCCCGTACCTGATCCGTCCTATCGAGCACGGCGCTGACATCGTGGTGCACTCCGCCACCAAGTTCATCGGCGGCCACGGCACCACCCTGGGCGGCATCATCGTGGACAGCGGCAAGTTCGACTGGAAGTCTAGCGGCAAGTACGGCAACATTGCTGCTCCCAATCCCAGCTACCACGGTGTTTCCTTCGCCGATGCTGCAGGCCCCGCTGCTTTCGTCACCTACATCCGCGCCATCCTGCTGCGTGATACCGGCGCTACCATTTCTCCGTTCAACGCCTTCCTGCTGCTGCAGGGCACCGAGACCCTGAGCCTGCGCATCGAGCGCCATGTGGAGAACACCAAGAAGGTCGTGGAGTTCCTGGCCAACCATCCGCAGGTGGAAAAGGTCAACCACCCCTCTCTGCCGGATCACCCGGACCACGCCCTGTACGAGAAGTACTTCCCCAACGGCGGCGCATCTATCTTCACCTTCAACATCAAGGGCGGCCGTGAAGAGGCTTTCAAGTTCATCGATAACCTGAAGGTGTTCTCTCTGCTGGCAAACGTTGCCGACGTGAAGAGCCTGGTCATCCATCCGGCTTCCACCACCCACAGCCAGCTGACCGATGAGGAACTGGCCGAGCAGCAGATCTACCAGAACACCATCCGCCTGTCCATCGGCACCGAGCACATCGACGATATCATTGCCGATCTGGAAGCCGGTTTTGCAGCTGTGCGCGGCGAATAAGTCTGCCGCCGCACGGAACCTTGTTGGAATAAATCTCCTCCTATCCGTTCTTCCTTTTTTCCAAAACAGACGAAAGCCCTCCGGTGAAAGCTGGAGGGCTTTTGCTGTGTCCGGGGCACGCAGCACCCATAAAAAGGCCCCGCTGCGGAGGATCACAGCGGGGCCGGGAAGGCGTAGGGCTTATTCGTTGCCGGGGAAGTGGGGGATGCCGTCAAAGCCCTTCTGCAGGTCGGCATCGGTGGGGATGTAGTCGGTCATCTTGCCGTCGTGGAACTTCTCGTAGGCCACCATGTCGAAGTAGCCGGTGCCGGTCAGGCCGAACACGATGGTCTTGGCCTCGCCCGTCTTCTTGCACTTGAGGGCCTCATCAATGGCCACCCGGATGGCGTGGCTGCTCTCCGGGGCGGGCAGGATGCCCTCGATGCGGGCGAACTGCTCGGCGGCCTCGAACACGCTGGTCTGCTCCACGCTGGTGGCCTCCATCAGGCCGTCGTGGTAGAGCTGGCTCAGGATGCTGCTCATGCCGTGGTAGCGCAGGCCGCCGGCGTGGTTGGGGCTGGGGATGAAGCCGGAGCCAAGGGTATACATCTTGGCCAGAGGGCAGACCATGCCGGTGTCGCAGAAGTCATAGACGAACTTGCCGCGGGTAAAGCTGGGGCAGCTGGCGGGTTCCACCGCGATGAAGCGGTAGTCGGCCTCGCCCCGGAGCTTTTCGCCCATGAAGGGGCTGATCAGACCGCCCAGGTTGCTGCCGCCGCCGGCGCAGCCGATGATGATGTCGGGCTTGACGCCCAGCTTGTCCAGTGCGGTCTTGGTCTCCAGACCGATGACGCTCTGGTGCAGCAGCACCTGATTCAGCACGCTGCCCAGCACATAGCGGTAACCGGGGGTGGAGGTGGCCACTTCCACAGCCTCACTGATGGCGCAGCCCAGGCTGCCGGTGGTGTCCGGGTGCTCGGCCAGAATTTTGCGTCCCACGTTGGTGGTCATGCTGGGGCTGGGGGTGACCGAGGCACCGTAGGTGCGCATCACCTCGCGGCGGAAGGGCTTCTGCTCGTAGCTTACCTTGACCATGAACACCTTGCAGTCCAGCCCGAAGTAGCTGCAGGCCATGGAGAGGGCTGTGCCCCACTGGCCGGCACCCGTCTCGGTGGTAACGCCCTTCAGACCCTGCTTCTTGGCGTAGTAGGCCTGCGCGATGGCGCTGTTGAGCTTGTGGCTGCCGCTGGTGTTGTTGCCCTCGAATTTGTAGTAGATCTTGGCCGGGGTGCCCAAGGCTTCTTCCAGCCGGTAAGCGCGGCACAGAGGGCTCGGACGGTACATACGGTAGTATTCCCGGATCTCGTCCGGGATGGGGATGTAGGCTGTGGTGTCGTCCAGCTCCTGCTGCACCAGTTCATCGCAGAAAACGCCGTCCAGCTCCTTGGCGGTCATGGGCTGCAGGGTGCCGGGGTTCAGCAGGGGAGCGGGCTTGTTCTTCATATCGGCCCGCACATTGTACCATGCGGTGGGCAGCTCCGATTCTTCCAGGTAGAACTTGTAGGGGATGTTCGCTTCGGTTTTCATAAGGCTTGTCCTTTCCGGGCCGGGAATGCACGCCCCGGCCGCTGCTTTGCGGGACAAGAGGGAAAAATAAAAAACGCTCCTGTCCCAAAACACATTCGTGCATTGGGACAAGAGCGGATAATGCTCCTGCGGTGCCACCCAATCTTGGCAGGAATGACCCTGCCCACTCGTGATATGCCAACACATACCGGCTTTGTTCACGGAGACGCTCTCCGTCGCCCCTACTGCGTGCAGAACACGGTTCGGTTTGCCCTCAAAAGCCCATTCCCATCCGCGTCTGCACGGCATCGGTCTCAGCAGCTCCGACACTCTCTGTAACGGCAAAACCTGCGGTGGTACTTATGCTTTCTCACTGGTTTGGGTGCATTTTATCACTTCATGCTAATGAAGTCAAGAACTTTTTTTAAAAAATATAGCGTGTTTTCCGGCAAAGTAATACTATGCTGGGAAAGCTGTGCAGCGTAGGAAAACAACAGCGTTTGGTGTGCGAAAGTCAGGCAGACTGGGCTGGACACGATTGAAACTGGGCTGGACACGATTGAAAAAGATGAGGATACAGAGTATATTCATGTTGATAGCATGCTGCGCAGCTGAATCGAAGGAGTGAGAAGATGGCATTTTGCTTTGATGATTTTATTACGTCCACATTCGATGAGAATGACGTCCCAACTGCGCTTTCTCGTGAAAGCGAAGCAGTGTATGATATCATTTACTGCTGCACACCGTAATAAAAAAATCAGTGGGCGCGGGTGGATTACGCGAGCCGCGCTGCTAAAAACAGCCCGCAGGGCTGTTTTTGCGCTGTCTTTGGCGACAGCGCCGCAGCTGTTCTCATCCACCCGCTGTGTCCGCCGGAAAATTGTGCAAAACAAAAAGTTCAACGCACTTTCATACGTTGAACTTTTTTGGTGGAGCGAAGCAACCTAAATCCGAACCATTGCCCTCTGGGGCATCTTTGGCGGCGATTTCATCGAAAGTGATGGTTTTTGTGCCGTCTTTGTAGTTGAATGTAATCAAAACTTTTTCATCATAGAGATAAACAGCATTCACGAATGTATTGATAAGCGTTTCCCGGTGGCTTTTCACGTTCGGGTCGAGCTTGCGGAAGTTGGTGAGCCAAAATTTCACAAATTCTGCACTGACCTTCGGCTTTGCCAGCTTTTCTTCTGCGATGCGGATCTCCAGTTCCTTCTGCTGGGCTTCCAACTTTTCCAAGCGTCCTTTTGTCGAGCTGGTCAGGATTCCCTCTTGAATCGCATTTAGAAGATTCTCGATGCCCCGCTCAATGTCCTTCATCTGCTTTTCGAGCAGGGGCAGCACGGTATTCTCCTGTTCCTGAAGAATCATCACTGCGTCTACGATGGACTGGATGCAGTCATCGTCACGAATCATCTTCATGGTTTCGTTGACCACTAAATCTTCCAGCCACTCTTTGCGGACGGTCTTTTTCTTGCAGCTCTTGGTGCGTTTGGCATTGGCACACTTATAATAATGGTGGACATTCTTGTTTCGGCTTGTTCCGCACTCGCCGAACATCATCGCACCGCACATTCCACAGAACAGCTTGGTCGTCAGCAAATAATCGTCCTCCGCTTTATGCCGAGCCGGAGCGCGGCGGTTCTTGGCGATTTTGTCCTGCACACTGTCGAACAGTTCTTTTTCGATAATAGACGGAATGCTGTCCGGCATCACAATGTCCTTGAAACGGTTCTCGCCGATATAGCGGCGGTTCGTCAACAAAGTTTGAATACTATTATAGGTGAACTTCTGATTGCGGTTGGTAGTAACACCGCTGTCGTTCAGCCAGTTCATCAGCTCCTTCATGGTCGCGCCGTCATTATACCGCTGAAAGGCTTCCACTACAAAGGGAGCTTTCAAAGGGTCAATCTGGAAGAACTTTTCCTCGTCCACTGTATAGCCAATGGGAATCGTGCCGCCGTTGTACTTGCCCTTCAGAACATTCTCGGTCATGCCACGCACGACCTTTTCAGAAAGTTCGGCGGAATAATACTCGGCCATGCCGGTGAGCATACTCTTGACCATGATACCCGCTGGGCCTTCTGAAATCGGTTCAGTGGCCGATACCAACTTAACATGGTTCCGCTCCAACTGGTACTCATAGTGTGCAGAATCGTAGCGGTTCCGGGCAAAGCGGTCAAGTTTCCAGACCAGCACAATGTCAAACAACCGCTTTTCACTGTCCTTGATCATCTGCTGGAAATCCGGGCGGTTGTCGGTTTTGGCGGAAAGAGCGCGGTCGATGTAGTGCTTAATGACTGTGATACCGTTCTTTTCCGCATAGGCAGTGCATTCCCGAATTTGCCCTTCGATGGATTCTTCACGCTGATTGTCGCTGGAATAGCGGGCGTAGATTACGGCGGTCATGGCAGGTACCTCCATTTACACATCATTGAACGATGGAACGTTCTTTCAAAGAAGCATTTCGTATAATGTGTATACCATATCTTGCGGAAAATTGCAAGATGTATTTTATTATCGAACCGTAGGAAATTCGTGCAACATCCGCAAACAGCTAAAAACAGTGGACTCCCTATAAATTTTTATTTCGTGTTATGGCATATATTTTCCGGTAATGCTGTTGGGATTTTCCTTTATTTCCTGCGGCGTTCCGATGGCTACGATCTGTCCACCTGCTTCACCGCCGCCCGGGCCCATATCGATGATGTAATCTGCATTGCGGATGACATCCAGATCATGCTCAATGACAACAACGGTCGCACCATGATCCAGAAGTGCCTGAAAGACACCCAGCAGAACCTGCACATCCAGCGGATGCAGGCCGATGGACGGCTCATCAAAGACGAACACGGAATCCTCCTGCGTCTTGCCGCCGGATAGTCCGGGCGTTTCCTCACCCAGCGTCAGGTAGCCCAGACCCAGCTGCTGGAGGATGCCCAGCTTCGGGCTGACGCTTTTCATGTCCTTGCAGAAGTCGATGGCAGTGTTCACATCCATGTCCATCAGCTCCGGCAGGGAAACGCTTGCGCCGTTTTTATTGGCAAGCTTTATTGTGTAGGCCGCCTTACCGTAGCGGGAACCCCGGCAGTCCGGGCAGGGAATGTCTACATCCGGCAGGAACTGCACATCAAGGCTGATAACACCGGTGCCATCGCAGCCGGGGCAGCGGAGCGAGCCGGTGTTATAAGAAAAATCCCCTGCCTTGCAGCCGAGCGCTTTGGCATCCGGCAATCTCGCATAGAGCTTACGCAGCTCGTCATGGACACCTGCATAGGTCGCCACGGTGGAGCGCACATTGATGCCGATGGGCGTGGCGTCGATGAGCTTGACATGGGCGATGCCTGCGGCATCCACTGTGCGGATGTGTGCAGGCAGTGGGCTGCCGCTGATCTTCGCTTCCAGTGCAGGGATCAGGCTTTCCAGCACCATGGTGGTCTTGCCGGAGCCGGACACGCCGGTAACGACTGTGAGCCGTCCCTTGGGGATATCGACCTCCAAGGGCTTTACCGTATGGACCCGGTTCGTAGACAGATGGATCCTGCCGTTTGCAAAGAGGTCCTCCTTTTCGGCGCAGGCGCGCAGTTTGCTTTCGGCTGCGCCGGAAAGAAACGGTCCGATCTGGGAAGCAGGGTCTGCCTCGATGGTAGAAACACTGCCCTGTGCAATGACATGACCGCCTTTTGCACCGGCCTCCGGTCCCATTTCGATGATCCAGTCTGCCTCTTTCAGGATCTGTGTATCGTGATCCACCAGAATGACGGAATTCCCGTCTGCCACCAGATCGTGCATCACACCGGTAAGTCCCACAATGTTGGACGGGTGCAGGCCGATGGACGGCTCGTCCAGCACATAGAGAACACCGGTGGTGCGGTTGCGCACCGCGCGGGCCAGTTGCATCCGCTGCCGCTCGCCGGTGGAGAGCGTGGATGCGGAGCGGTCAAGGGTCAGATAGCCTAACCCTAAGTCCATCAGCCGCTTTGCGGTGCTCTGAAAGGCATCGCAGATGCTCTGGGCCATGGGGTGCATTTCTTCCGGCAGGCTTCCCGGCACACCGCCAACCCAATCGACCAGCTCGGCGAGCGTCATGGCACAGGCTTCGTCCAGCGTGGTCCCCTGCAGCTTCGGTGTACGCGCGGCGGCAGACAGGCGTGTGCCGTGACATTCCGGACAAATATCCTCTTTGAGGAACTTTTCCACCCGCTTCATGCCCTTTTCATCCTTGACCTTGGCAAGGGCATTTTCTACGGTATAGATGGCATTGAAATAGGTGAAATCCAGTTCTGCAAAGTCGTTGGAATCGGATTTTTTCGGGCGGTAAAGAATGTGCTTTTTCTCAGCAGGGCCATGGAACACGATTTCTTTTTCCTGCTCGGTCAGCTCCCGGAAGGGCACATCTGTGCGCACGCCCATCTCCCGGCAGATGTCTGTCATCAGCGACCACATCAGGCTGTTCCATGGGGCAACAGCGCCTTCGTCGATGGTCAGTGAATCATCCGGCACCAGCGTATTCAGATCAACGGTACGGACGAGGCCGGTGCCGCCGCATTTCTGGCAGGCACCTTGGGAATTGAAGGCCAGTTCTTCTGCCGACGGTGCATAGAACTGTGCGCCGCACACCGGGCAAATAAGCTCTTTTCCTGCTGCCACCGCCAGAGACGGAGGAAGATAGTGCCCGTTCGGGCAGCGATGATCGGCAAGGCGGGAAAACATCAGGCGCAGACTGTTAAGCAGCTCGGTTCCCGTACCAAAGGTACTGCGGATGCCCGGCACACCGGGGCGCTGATGCAGCGCCAGCGCAGCAGGAACATACAAGACCTCCTCCACACTGGCTTTGGAAGCCTGCGTCATGCGGCGGCGGGTATAGGTGGAGAGCGCTTCCAGATAGCGCCGGGAGCCCTCGGCATACAGCACGCCCAAGGCAAGGGATGACTTGCCGGAGCCGGACACGCCTGCGATGCCCACGATCTTTCCAAGCGGAATGTCCACATCAATGTTCTTCAGGTTGTGGACCTTTGCTCCGCGGATCAACATTTTATCGATCATATTTCTTGAACCCTTCCTGTTGGCTTTCCTGCTTCTGTGCGCCGATGCCGCTTCCTGTGCGTCGGTTCATGGAATCAAAGCGGCATCGTATGTTCGATAAAGCCGTTTACTCCGGAACACAAGAGCTGATTGGATAGTTCAATCATGTCACGGAGGGGGATCTTTTTACCGTCTGCGACCCATTTGCGATAGACGGACATACTGGCACTTTGGATAAATTCAAGCAAAACGGCCTGTTTGGAAGGCTCCAGCAGCTGCAGCCATGTGGACTGCCCCCACTTGCTGTTCATCACGTCGTTTACCATCTTACTGCGGATATAGTCATAGCTTCCGCTGCAAGTGATCTTTTCGTATAGCGGCCCTTTTTCAACAGAATAGAGAAAAAATTCGCGATTGATCTTGTCCAGATCTTCCGGTACTTTATAGTTTTCGATTCGTTTCAGATATTCCTGCGTGAAGAGACCTTGCAGTTCGGCAAGCAGATCATCGAGAACAGCATAGTAGCGGTAAAAGGTCTTCTTGTTGATCTTTGCCCGTTCACAGAGTTCTTTTACGGTGATCTTTTCGTAGTTCATCTCATAAAGCATTTCTTCAAATGCCTTGTGGATGGCCTCTATTGTTTTTTGGACACGCAGATCTTCTGTACCGTCTAAGATCATGTTCGTCAACCTCCTGTTATGTCACCTTTCCGCTGAAAGAGTGACATATTCCACCGTTCTGAAAATATCGCCCATTGTTCTTTGTTTTAGCTGGGAATATAATGGCAATACAAGGAATAAGTAACCCAAGTTGCATTAAATTGTAGCATGGAAGAAACCGAAAGTCAAGGTCATGCTGCAAGCCAAAGCAAGGAGAAGAATATGAGTGAACACACAGCAAGCATAGCCGCACAGGGCAATGAAATGGGGACACTTCCTGTGGGCAGACTTTTAAGAAAAATGTCTGTTCCGCTGATCTTTTCTATGTTTGTTCAGGTCTTGTATGGACTGGTGGACAGCATGTATGTGGCGCGGCTTGGAGATGCCGCACTTACTGCAATTTCGCTCAGTATGCCGGTGCAGTATCTTGTACTTGGTGTCGGGATCGGCATTGGCGTAGGCGTTAATTCCGTTTTATCCCAAAAGCTGGGAGAACAGGATGCGGAGGGAGTCGATCGGGCAGCCGGAAACGGTTTCATTCTGGTATGGATCATGTCCGTCCTTTTTGTATTCCTTGGCGCATTTGCAATGGAACCCTTCTATCGGATGCAGACAGACATTGCTGAAGTGCTTGATATGAGCATTGCGTATAGTAAGGTGATCAGTATCGTATCTTTTGCAGCCCTGCATCAGGTCCTTATGGAACGCCTCCTTTCCTCCACCGGAAAAACACAGCTTACGATGTTTCCCATGCTGACAGGTGCGGTTGTAAATATCGTCCTTGACCCGATTATGATTTTCGGATGGTTTGGATGCCCGGCATTTGGAATTGCAGGTGCAGCGTATGCAACGGTAATTGCACAGGCAATCGCAGCATTGGTCGGTTTGTGGCTGAACGTGAGGTTCAATAAAGAGCTGCGGCTTCACCGTGCAGGCTTTTTACCGAATGGTACGGTTATTGCAGAAATTTTGAGAGTGGGGATTCCTGTGGCACTGTCGCAATGCCTGATCTCTGTGATCTCGTTTGGCATGAACAATATCTTGTTATCTCTTTCAGCCGTAACCCCCGGAATTTATGTGATCTATATTCGTTTGCAAAGTTTTGTGATTATGCCTTCCGGTGGTATGAGTACAGCAGGTATTTCCATTATTGCTTATAACTACGGTGCAGGCAATCCAAAACGAATCATGGATACTCTGAAAGCAAGCATCTCGGTAAACCTGATCATTGCTGCCATTGGCACCGTTGTATTCCTTGCCGTGCCAGAGGCGCTGTTATCTCTTTTTGATGCATCGGATGCAGTTCTGGCAATCGGTGTCCCTGCACTTCGTATTATCGCAGCCTCGTTGCTGTTTACGACAACGACCCAGATCCTGTCTGGATTTTTACAGGCACTGGGGCGAGGAACGGATAGTTTTGTGATTGCGATCACACAGGCCGTTTTTCTTCTGCTTTCAGCATGGCTTCTGTCCCTGACGGGAAGCGCAGTGCTTGTATGGTTTGCTTTTCCGATCATGGAGGTGCTTCGCTTTATCATAGCGGTGGCTTTCACGCAAGCTGCCCATAAAAATCAAATTATGAAACTGGAGGTAAAAGCATGAGTGGCAATGTATTGATCGCGTATTTTTCTCACGAAGGAGAAGCATACGCCGCAGGAACGATCGTGACCCTGAAAATCGGAAACACAAGAGTAGCAGCGGAAATGATGGCAGAAATGGCCGGTGCGGATCTGCATCGGATCGAGACGGTCCATCCGTATCCCTTCAGCCACATGGAGACCGTGGAGATCGCTCAAAAAGAGCAGAAGCAGAATGCCCGTCCGGAGCTTCAGCCGGCAGATCTTGATATGGCATCCTATGATACGATCATTCTGGGTTACCCCAACTGGTGGGGCACGATGCCTATGCCGGTTTTCACATTTCTTGAACAGTATGATCTCCGTGGAAAAACGATCCTGCCATTTTGCACACACGAAGGCAGCGGCATGGGACACAGCGAAGCTGACATAAAGGCGCTTTGTGCGGATGCAAAAGTGGGAAAAGGGCTTGCCATTACCGGAAACAAAGTGAATCAGGCAAAGAAAGATATCGAAAACTGGCTGAAAAAAGCAGAGATCCTGTAACAAAAAAAACGGAGGAAAACAACGATGAAACAGACTTATATTACTTTGAATGACGGAAACAAGATCCCGCAGTTTGGCCTTGGGGTCTATATGGTTCCGGGCGACGAAACCACCCGTGAAGCCTGCCTTGCAGCTTTGAAGATGGGCTATCGGCATATCGACACGGCCCACGCCTACCAGAACGAGCGTGGTGTCGGCAAGGCCGTGAAGGAAAGCGGTATTCCCCGTGAGGAGATCTGGATCACCAGCAAGCTGTGGCCCAGTGAGTACGGCGAGGGCAAGACCATGGAAGGCATTGATAAGATGCTGAGCCGCCTTGGTACGGACTATATCGATCTGCTTCTGCTGCATCAGCAGTTTGGCGATTATCTGGGTGCATGGCGCGATATGGAAAAAGCGGTGGCACAGGGCAAGGTGCGCTCCATCGGTCTTTCCAACTTTGAGTCGGAGCGTCTGGAAGAAGTGCTGGCCGCCGCCAGCATCAAGCCCGCCGTTTTGCAGGTGGAGTGCCATCCGTATTATCAGCAGGCTGCGCTTAAAGAGCGCATTGCACCCTACGGCACAAAAATCGAGTGCTGGTATCCGCTGGGTCACGCCGATGCAGGACTGATGAATGAGCCGCTGTTTGCCGAGCTTGGTCAGAAATACGGCAAGAGCAACGCTCAGATTATTCTGCGCTGGCATATTCAGGAGGGCAACATCATCTTCCCCAAAACCACCAATCCGCAGCACATGAAGGACAATTTTGACATTTTTGATTTTGCACTAAGCGATAAAGAAATGGCTGCGATCCACAAGTTGGACAAAGGGCAGCGCTTCTTTACCATGACCCTTGCCGAACAGGAGGCTCACCTGAGCCAGTTTGTTCCGGCAGATTAAGGTACAAAAAACGATCTTTTGACGATTCGATAGAACAAGCGGAAAAAGCCATGAAAATCACACGAAAAAGATTTATCGAGACAATTTTCACCCTTGTGACGGCATCTGTTCTCACCGCCTGCGGAGATCCCACTCCGGCAGGATCTTCCCCTGCCGAGGATACGGAGCCGGACAGTTCAAAGGCAGATGATCCTGCACAGACCGAGCAAACAGCAGCAGGCAGTGGTATGTTGGTGGCTTATTTTTCTCTTGCGGGAGAACAGTACAACGTAGGCGTTGTAGAGGAAGGAAATACCAGCATTATCGCCCACATAATCGCAGAACAAACCGGAGCCGATCTTTTTGAGATCAAACCGGAAACACCCTATCCGACTACCTATCAGGGGCTTCTGGATGTGACCCGGCAGGAAATGGACAACAATGCCCGCCCGGAAATTGCCGACACGGTGGACGATATGGATGCCTATGACACGATCTTTATCGGCTATCCCATCTGGTGGGGCGATATGCCAAGGATCCTTTGCAACTTTTTGGAGAGCTATGATCTGTCCGGCAAGACCATCGTTCCATTCTGTACCCATGGCGGCAGCGGACTTTCCCGTACCGAATCCACGATTGCCGACATTACAGGCGGCACAATGAAGGATGGCTTGGCAATTCCCGGTGTGACCGCTCAGAACGATCGTGATGCAGCCAGAAGCAAAGTTGCCGAATGGCTGAAGGACGGTGGCTTTGTTGCGTAATAGACACCGGGAGCGCTTTGCAATGCTGCTGGCTGTGGGGATGATGTTGTCATCCCTTGCAGCCTGTGGAGCAGCGCAGAAAAGTTCATCTGAATATCCTTCCGTAGAAAACACGCAGGACAATACCTCAGAGAGTGATTCCGGCAACGAAACAGAGGTGAATACGGTGAATTTGGATTTCTCAGTTTTCGGCAATGTGGAGATCACAGGTGTAGAGTTATCTGAACTGAGTGCCGAAGAACAGGCGGTGCTTTATCAGCAGGCAAGATATTGTCAGGCTATGACCGAAGCCGATACAGAAACCATGACGGAGATCACATCCCCGGATATGATCTTTACCCACATGAGCGGCAGGCAGCAAACAAGGGAAGAATACTTTGCAGACATAGCGGATGGCGATCTTCGATACTTTACGATCGGCATTAAGAATCCGGTGGTCAATATCAATGGCAGCTATGCGTCGGTGTCCTACACTTCTGTTTTGAATGCAAATGCCTACGGAGCCAGAGGTACTTATCGAATGGACGGAATCCATTGGTATGAGAAGCAGAACGGAAACTGGATTGCGTGTAATCCGCCGAAACCGGAACGTGATAGATAAAAATGAATGCGACACAACTGAAGGTTATTGGTATTGTCTCAATGACCATAGATCATATCGGCTACTTCCTGTTTCCGCAAATGACCGTCCTGCGCATGATCGGGCGGCTGGCCTATCCGATTTTTGCGTACATGATCGCAGAGGGATGCAGATATACAAGAAACAAAGCGCGATATTTCTGCACAATGTTTGCTATCGCCTGCACCTGTTCGGCTGCTACTTATTTTGCGGAAAGAAGCCTGTATCAATCCATATTCACCACATTTTCCTGTGCGATGCTCTTGATCTTTGCGCTGGACTCAGCCGCCAAAACTGCTGAAGGAGCAAGGAAAATCCTTTGGGAGGTCAGCGCAGCGTTGCTCGTGTTCCTGTATTTCTCTGTTTTTCAGCTTCGGATAATTCCGGGTCTTGAAACGGACTATGGGTTTCTCGGCATCATAACGCCCGTTCTCGTATGGCTTGGACGCAGCAAAGCAGAGAAGCTGTTGGGGCTTGCCCTCGGATTGAGTTTGCTCTCAGCAGAGCTTGGCGCGGTTCAGTTTTGTTCATTGGCGGCTGTGGCCTTGTTGTACTTCTACAATGGAGAGCGAGGAAACCACAGCCTGAAGTGGGCTTTCTACGTGTACTATCCGCTTCATATTGCTGCACTGTACGGTATTGCACAAATTGCTCCATGGTAGAAATGATGGAGAGAAAACCTACCTAAAAGAACTTACCGCCCCGCAACACACCGATCTATTTTGCCGTTGATTCATCCGACAAAATCCATCGCTGCGCTGCGTGGGCGGGTTTCTGTTTTGATTGAAAAGGTACGGTCAATATAGTCTTAACGATGCTTTTACGCAAAAATCGTTGTCGCTTTGCCATCAGCAGACTTGCCTGTGGCCATTTCCTGAACAGGAATACAGACCAATACCGAATCAATTTTTCCTATGCTCGCAAGATGTGTCATACTTTTCCTGATTCACTTCAATAAATTTTCCAAAACCCTCTTGACGCATTCTACATACCGTGGTATTTTTCTTGTAAATCCCACCGTTCTTGTGGATTGGTTTAATGCCATCCACAAGATGTGGTCGTGTTCATTTTGAACACAGCCACAGGAAGTGGTTGGTTATCACCGTGAGACCCACCACTTTAGTGAGGAAAAATCCACGAAAGATTTTACCGCCCCGCTACACACCCGATTCATTTTGCCGACAATTCACCCCGACAAAATCCTTCGCCTGTACTGCGTGGGCGGTATTTTTCTTTTTCACAAATAAAATCTTATGTAGTTGTTCAATCTTCCAAAATTTGTTTTTAGTTGTTGACTGCACAACCTCAAAGTGTTATTCTAACGCTTGAAAGAAGCAGAACGTAGTGTCCGCACTGCGCCCGGCTTTCTTCATACTGAACCTTGAATCTTGCATAAGCCGTCTGAATGTGATACCGTGCCATGACCTCACACTTTCTGTGAGCGAGCCGGACAACGCCGCTGCACAAACAGGGGCAGGAACTTCGTTCGGAGCAAACGGCGATTCCCATATATGAGCAGCACAACCTCTACTTATTTTTTGCGTCTTAACAATTCGGAAACATTTGTTGAAAATGCGTTT
>CABQHF010000009.1 GCA_902463905.1 uncultured Faecalibacterium sp.
CCAACGTGATCTCCATGCTGGTCAACTCCCTGTACAACATCGTGGACAGCCTGTTCGTTGCCCAGATCAGCGAGGACGCCATGACCGCCCTCTCGCTGGTGTACCCCATCCAGAACTTTGCCAACGCCATCGCCATCGGCTTTGGCATCGGCATCAACGCCATGATCGCCCTGTACCTGGGCGCAGGCGACCACAAAAAGGCCGAGACGGCCGCCGCCCACGGCATGGCGCTCAGCCTGCTGCACGGCGTGGTCATCACGGCGGTGAGCATCGCCATCATGCCGGGCTTTCTGCGCCGGTTCACCAGCGACGAGAGCCTGATCGCCTCCGGCATCACCTACTCCACCATCGTGTTCCTGTTTGCCACCATCAACATGGCCGGCCTTGCCTTTGAAAAGATCTTTCAGGCCGTGGGCCGCATGAAGGTGACCATGGCCGCGCTGATCTTCGGCTGCGCGTGCAACATCATCCTGGACCCCATCCTGATCTTCGGCCTGGGCCCGGTGCCCGCCATGGGCATTGCCGGTGCGGCCCTTGCCACCGGCATCGGCCAGCTGCTGAGCCTGTGCGTATACCTGTGCGTATACCTGCGCACCGAGCTGCCGGTGCGGCTGCGCCGCAGCTGCCTGCGTCCGGACATGGCACTGGACGGCAAGCTGTACGCCATCGGCGTGCCCGCCATCCTGAACTTGGCCCTGCCCTCCCTGCTGGTCACCTTCCTCAACAGCCTGCTGGCCGGTTTCTCCCAGAGCTATGTGGTCATCCTGGGCATCTACTACAAACTGCAGACCTTCCTGTACCTGCCCGCCAACGGCATCGTGCAGGGCATGCGCCCGCTCATCGGCTACAACTACGGTGCCAAGGAGCACGCCCGCGTGAAGAAACTCTATGACCTCACCCTGCTCATGAGCGCCGCCATCATGGCGCTGGGCACCGTCATCTGCCTGCTGGCCGCCGGCCAGCTCATCGGCATGTTCTCCGCGAACCCGGAGACCATCGCCGCCGGTACCACGGCCCTGCGCATCATCTGCATCGGTTTCATCGTGTCGGCGGTATCCACCACCTCTTCCGGTGCGCTGGAAGGCCTTGGCAAGGGCGCACAGTCGCTGGTCATTTCCCTGTGCCGCTATGTGGTGTTCATCATGCCGCTGGCCGCCGTGCTGTGCAGCTGCCTCGGCCCGGACAGCGTGTGGCACGCCTTCTGGATCACCGAAGTGCTCACCGCGCTGGTGGCCTACCCGGTGTACCGCCACACCGCCGCGGCAAAGCACTGAGTGCCGTTCCCGCCTCCCTCCCTGAGGGGGGCTTTTTTGTTTTTCCGGGGAACTTTTCCTGCACAATCTCCCAGTAACTCAGTGGGAATTCTTTGTGGAATCTGCCAAAGAGTATGAACACTTTATTGCACCCTCTTGCAATTCCTATCAAAAAGATATAGAATGCACCCAGAGAGTTATCCTAGTACAGCACTCGGATTTGAGTGCCCGGCTGTTTTTTGTTATCTGGAGGTGCATTTTATGAGCAGCCCGCTGCTGGAAGTCAAAGATCTTCAAGTTACCGTCGGCGAGGAGCAGAAAGTCCTGCTGGACGGCCTGAACCTCACCGTTTACCCCGGCGAGACCCATGTCCTCATGGGCCACAACGGTGCCGGCAAATCCACCCTGATGAGCGCCCTCATGGGCGACCCGCGCTATGCCATCACCCGCGGCTCCATCCTGTTCAACGGGCAGGACGTGACCCACGAGCCTGCGGACGTGCGCGCACGGGCTGGCATATTCCTGTCCTTCCAGACGCCGGAGGAGATCCCCGGCATCACGCTGGAAAACTTCCTGCGTACCGCCCAGAACGCCATCACCGGCAAGCCGGTCAAGGTGTTCGCCTTCCGCAGGGAGCTGGCCCAGCAGATGGAAGCCCTTGGCATGGATCCCTCCTACGCCGACCGCTACCTGAACGTCGGCTTCTCCGGCGGCGAGAAGAAAAAGAGCGAGATCCTGCAGCTGCTGATGCTCAAGCCGAAGCTGGCTCTGCTGGACGAGACCGATTCCGGCCTGGACGTGGACGCCGTCAAGACCGTGGCACAGGGCGTGCGCGCCTACCACAACGAGACCAACGCCCTCATCATCATCACCCACAACGCCAAGATCCTGGAGGGCCTCAAGGTGGATCACGTCCATGTGCTGGATGACGCCCACATCGTGCGCACCGGCGGCGACGAGCTGGTGAACGAGATCATCGAGGAGGGCTTCCGTGCGGTGAAGGAGGAGGGCGCAGAATGAGAGCCTTTGAAACCGAAAAAGCCGATGTTGCCGAGGTAGACCGCAGTATCTACGACATCCGGGACGGCCAGAACGCCGCCTTTGAGGTGAACTCCGGCCTGACCAGAGACATCGTGGAGCAGATCTCCGCCGAAAAGCACGACCCCGAATGGATGAAGGAGTTCCGCCTGAAGGCACTGGACATCTACAACCGGATGCCTGTGCAGAACTGGGGACCTTCCATCGCCGGGCTGGACATGAACAACATCGTCACCTATGTGCGCCCCAACACCGAGATGCGCGGCAAGTGGAGCGAGGTGCCGGAGGATATCAAGAACACCTTTGAGCGTCTGGGCATCCCCAAGGCCGAGCGTGCTTCGCTGGCCGGTGTGGGCGCACAGTACGACTCCGAGGTGGTGTACCACAACGTCAAGGCCGAGGTGGCCGCACAGGGCGTGGTGTACACCGACATGGAGAGTGCCCTCACCGGCCCCTATGCCGAGATGGTGCGCACCCACTTCATGAAGCTGGTGCCTCCCACCGACCACAAATTCGCAGCCCTGCACGGCGCTGTGTGGAGCGGCGGTTCCTTTGTATATGTGCCCGCCGGGGTGCATGTGGAGATCCCGCTGCAGTCCTACTTCCGCCTGAACGCGCCGGGCGCAGGCCAGTTTGAGCACACCCTGATCATCGTGGACAAGGGCGCTTACCTGCACTTCATCGAGGGCTGCTCCGCGCCCAAATACAATGTGGCCAATCTCCACGCCGGCTGCGTGGAGATCTATGTGGGCGAGGGTGCACGGGTGCGCTACTCCACCATCGAGAACTGGTCGAAGAATATGTACAACCTGAACACCAAGCGTGCCAGGGTGGAAAAGGGCGGCACCATCGAGTGGGTGTCCGGCTCCTTCGGCTCCCACACCTCCTGCCTGTACCCCATGAGCATCCTGGCCGGGGAGAACGCCCGTATGGAGTTCACCGGCATCACCTTTGCCGGTGCCGGTCAGGATCTGGACACCGGTGCCAAGGTGGTGCACGCCGCGCCCAACACCAGCTCCCACATCACCACAAAATCCATCGCCCGCGACGGCGGCATCTCCAACTTCCGCAGTTCGGTCACCGTGCTGCCGGGTGCAAAGAACAGCAGATCCGCCGTCTCCTGCGAGAGCCTGATGCTGGACGACCGTTCCCGCTCGGACACCATCCCCGAAATGGACATCCGCTGTGATGCCGTGGATGTGGGCCACGAGGCCAGGATCGGGCGCATCAGCGAGGAAGCTGTGTTCTACCTCATGAGCCGCGGCCTTTCCGAAGAGGACGCCCGCGCCCTGATCGTGGGTGGCTTTGCCGAGCCCATCGCCAAGGAGCTGCCGGTGGAATACGCCGTGGAAATGAACAACCTGATCCATCTGGAAATGAAAGGCAGCATCGGCTGAGAGGGGGCATTTTTGATGAATGAAACGAATATGAACCGCCTGCCGGTGCCCACCTGGAACCAGTGCGGCGTCAACACGGCTCCTGCGGCCGCTGCGCTGCCGGAGCCTGCCGGGGGCTGGGGCGATGCCAATTTTGCGGTCACCCTGCCTGCCGGTGTCGGGGAGAGCGAGGAAGGATTCACTGATTTTGCAGAGAGCGGCATGGGCGCTGAGGCCGATGCCTTCCTGCTGGAGAACGCCACCGTCCGCCATGCGCTCACAGTCTCTGAAAACACCGCGGTGGCAGAGCCTGCCGTGTTCGAGTTCACGCTGGATGCGGCACACCCCGGTGCTTTGAGCGTGCTGGATGTGGACGCAAAGCCGGGCAGCACCCTGACCCTGGTGCAGGTGCTGCGGGGCGACGCCGAAAACGGCGCTGCCGCCCATCTGGTGCGCATTCGCGCCGCCGAGGGTGCCCATGTGAAGCTGGTGCAGGTGCAGATGCTGGGCAGCCACGCCCGCCGCTGGGACGCCGTTGCCGTGGAAGAGGGCACCGGCGCAAAGGTGGAACAGGTACGCATCGAGCTGGGCGGCAGCGTTTCGGCCTGCGGCACCCGCGCAGAGCTGAGCTGCGCAAAATCCGAATATGATCTGGATGCCGTCTATTTCGGCAGCCGGGACGCCGTGCTGGACTACAACGATGTATCGGTCCACACGGCCAAGGACACCCTGTGCGAGATGCACACCGCCGGTGTGCTGACCGGCAACGCCAGCAAGATCCTGCGCGGCACCATTGATTTCCGCCGGGGTGCCAAGCGCGGCGTCGGCCACGAGAGCGAGGATGTGCTGCTGTTCAGCCCCACGGCCCGCAACCGCACTGCCCCGCTGATCCTCTGCGGCGAAGAGGAAGTGGAGGGCCAGCACGCCGCTTCCATCGGCCGTCTGGATGAAGAAAAACTCTACTATCTGCGCTCCCGCGGGCTTTCCGAGGCACAGGCACGCCGCCTGATGGTGGATGCCCGGTTCGCCCCGGCGCTGGACAAGATCCCGCTGGATGCCCTGCGCGAAGAGGTGCAGGCCGAAGCTGCAAGGAGGCTGGATGAAGATGCAGAATAACCCGTGGGTCAGGGATTTTCCCATTCTGGCTGCGGACGAGAACGGCAGCCGTCTGGTCTATCTGGACAGCGCCGCTACCACCCAGCACCCCACCCAGGTGCTGGACGCCGTGACCAACTATTATAAAAAAGATAACGCCAACCCCCACCGGGGCGTCTACGAACTGGCCATGCGCGCCACCGACGCCCACGAGGGTGCCCGCCACCGGGTGGCGCAGTTCTTTGGTGCGCAGGATGACGAGATCGTGTTCACCCAGAACACCACCGAAAGCCTGAATCTGGTGGCTTACAGCTACGGGATGCACTTTCTGCATGAAGGCGACGAGATCGTGATCTCGGTGGCCGAGCACCACTCCAACCTGGTGCCGTGGCAGCGTGTGGCACAGGCCACCGGCGCAAAGCTGGTCTACCTGTACCCCGACGCCGCCGGTCACCTCACCGAAGAAGAACTGGACAAAAAGATCACCCCGAACACCAAACTGGCGGCCATCGGCATGGTGTCCAACGTGCTGGGCCTGCGCGCCCCCGTGGAGGCCATCGTGGCCCGCGCCCACGCCGTGGGTGCCGTCGTGGTGCTGGACTGCGCCCAGAGCGCACCCCATATGCCGGTGGATGTGAAGCAGCTGGACGTGGATTTCGCGGCCTGCTCGGCCCACAAGCTCTATGCGCCCATGGGCATGGGTGCCCTCTACGCCCGGAAGGAGCTGCTGGAAAAGATGCCGCCCTTCCTCAGCGGCGGCGACATGATCGGCACCGTGCACGAGCACAGCGCCACCTGGGCGGAAGGCCCCCGCAAGTTTGAGGCCGGCACCCGCAATGTGGGCGGCGAAGTGGGTTTTGCCGCTGCGCTGGACTATATGCAGAACATCGGCTGGGATGCCATGATGACCCATGAGCACGCCCTGCTGGACCGGATGCTGAAGGGCATGGCCCAGATGCCGTGGCTGACCGTCTACGGCGACCCCACCGCCGCCAACCGCTTCGGCGTCGTATCCTTCAACGTGAAGGACGTGCACCCCCACGATGTGGCCACCATTCTGGATGCCGGCGGCGTGGCCATCCGCGCCGGGCATCACTGCGCACAGCCGCTGATGGATTTTCTCGGCATCGGCTCCTGCTGCCGCGCCAGCGTGGCCGTCTACAACACCGCAGAGGATGTGGACGCCCTGCTGAACAATCTGGAAATGGTACGAAAGGTGATGGGCTTATGAATCTGAATGAACTGTATACCCAGGTCATTACCGAGAACAGCCGCAGCAAGGCCAACCGCCACCCGGTGGAGAACGCCACCCACAGCCTGGAGGGTGTCAACCCCAGCTGCGGCGACGACATCACCCTGCAGCTGCGGGTAAAGGACGGCGTCATCGAGGACGCCGGTTTCATCGGCAGCGGCTGCGCCATCTCGCAGGCCTCTGCCTCCCTGATGATCGACCTGGTCAAGGGCCGCACCGTGGAGGATGCCCGGCGGCTCATCGGCCTGTACTTCGATATGATCAAGGGCAGGATCACCCCGGAACAGCTGGATGATCTGGAGGATGCCGCCGCCTTGCAGGGCATCGCCCATGTGCCCGCCCGTGTCAAGTGCGCCGTACTGGCATGGCACACGCTGGAAGAAGCACTGGACGGCGAGGGCAAGGTACAATAAATTTTTGTCCGCCCGGAGGGGAGAGTTTTTTGCAGGCTCTCCCCTCTTTTTTTCGTTTTGTTTGACATTACGCTGGATCTGCGGTAAAATAAATTGTTTATTTGCCGGCATTGTGGCCGGGAGGGAACGTATTCTGACAGAGGATGTGGGACGAATTATGATCGAAACGATCACGGCCGTCAATCAGGCGGTCAACAACTTTATCTGGGGCGTGCCCGCCATGGTGTGCATCATCGGCGTGGGCGTGCTGCTGAGCGTGCGCACCGGCTTTTTGCAGATCCGCAAATTCCCGTACGCCATCAAGACCACCATCGGGCGCATGTTCCGCAAAAAGGACGCCTCGGACGGTGCCATGACCCCCTTCCAGGCGGTGTGCACCGCTCTGGCCGGCACCGTGGGCACCGGCAACATTGCCGGTGTGGCGGGCGCCATCGCCATCGGCGGGCCGGGTGCTGTGTTCTGGATGTGGTGCTCCGCGCTGCTGGGCATGTGCACCAAGTTTGCCGAGGTCACCCTGGCCGTGCATTTCCGCGAGCGCAGTGAGACCGGCGAGTGGGTGGGCGGCCCCATGTATTACATCAAGAACGGCCTGAGCCGGAACTGGCAGTTCCTGGCCGTGCTGTACTCCCTGTTCGGCGTGCTGACCGTATTCGGCACTGGCAACGCCACGCAGGTGAACACCATCGTGGCCGCCGTGGACACCGCCCTGCTGGAGTACGGTCTGGTGGGCAGCGGCTTTTTGAGCACGCTGAACCTCGTGGTAGGCATCATCGTGGCCATGCTGGTGGCCATGGTGCTGCTGGGCGGCATCAAGCGCATCGGCAGCGTGAGCGAAAAGCTGGTGCCCTTCATGGCGCTGTTCTACATCGTGCTGGCCGTGGGCGTGGTGGTGCTCAACCTGGCCCGCCTGCCCTATGTGCTGGAGTCCATCGTGGTGGGTGCGTTCACCCCTGCCGCCTTCACCGGCGGCACCATCGGCAGCCTGTTCGTCAGCATGCAGAAGGGCGTCTCCCGCGGCATCTTCTCCAATGAGGCCGGCCTTGGTACCGGCTCCATCGCCCATGCCTGCGCCGACACCAAAAAGCCGGCGAAGCAGGGCATGTTCGGCATCTTTGAGGTGTTTGCCGACACCATCATCATCTGCACCCTGACCGCCATGGTCATCCTGTGCAGCGGCACCCCCGTGAACTACGGCACCGCCGCCGGTGCCGAGCTGACCATCTCCGGCTTTACCACCACCTACGGCGGCTGGGCCTCCATCTTCACCGCCGTGGCGCTCTGCTGCTTTGCCTTCTCCACCATCATCGGCTGGGGCCTGTACGGCTCCCGCTTCCTGGTGTTCCTCTGCCAAAGCGACAAGGTGGCAAAGCCCTTCTTTGTGGTGTACTCCTTCGTGTCCATCCTGGGCGCGACCGTGGACCTGGGCCTGCTGTGGAGCATCGCCGACACTTTCAACGGCCTGATGAGCATCCCCAACCTTATCGCGCTGCTGCTGCTCTCCGGCACCGTGGTCAAGCTGACCAGGGAGTTCTTCGCCTCCGAGGGCTGAGCACTGTTTTCCTGATAAGATCCAAAGGACTGCTGTACCGTAAAAGGTGCAGTGGTCCTTTTTTCGTAAAATTTTGCTTTTCTGCAATTTTTGCCGCCGCCTGTCCGTATTTAAGATAAACAGGAACGAACTTTCACTGGCAGAACGGAGGGAGCATGATGGCGATCCTGGAAAAGACCATCCGCAGCCGGAACTTTGATACCCTTCTCCACAGGCTGGAACAGGCCATCCCGGACAGCAGCTGGTCTGCGGATCTGGAAGCGGGCAGCGATTTCAAGGAAGGTGCAGCCCGGTGCAGTGTCCGGGTGTTCGAGCGGTACAGCATGATCGGCGGCAACCGCCTGAGCCTGACGCTCACCCTATTCCAGAACGGCGACAGCCCCATCCGGCTGTCCGCCATCACCGCAGGCGGCAGTCAGGCCGTGTTCTTCAAGATGAACACGCTGGGCGAGGAATCCTTCCTGGAGGATGTAAAAGAACTTTTGGACGAAATTCTAGAGGCGTAAGATGTTTTACAGTTGGTCTGACACGATATTCCGTGTGCTGTTCCCCATCGCATTTCTCTGCTGCCTGGGTATTTTCCTCTTTACGCTGGTCTCCAACCTCCGCAATTGGAATCAGAATAACCATGCGCCCAAGCTGTCCGTCCCGGCAGCGGTGGTGGCCAAGCGGACGCAGATCTCCCATTCCAACATGGCCAACGCCGGGGATATGACCGGCACACACGGCTATACCGTCTACTGTGTGACCTTTCAGGTAGAAAGCGGCGACCGGATGGAGTTTGCGGTCAGCGGCGCAGAATACGGAATGCTCGCGGAAGGTGATATCGGAAAGCTAATCTTTCAGGGCACACGTTATCTCGGCTTTGCGCGCAGGTGAACGGTGCCCTCAGTACCCGAAATTTTTATAAACAAAAAAAGAAAAGCACTGTGCTTCCAACGAAGTACAGTGCTTTTTTGGTGGAGAATAGCGGGATCGAACCGCTGACCTCTTGCATGCCATGCAAGCGCTCTCCCAGCTGAGCTAATCCCCCAGAGCTGGTATGTCGTGCGTCTGACGACATGAGTTATTATACCAGCAAGGTCGTACTTTGTCAACGCCTTTTTTCTGATTTTTTCAAAAAGCGGCGCACAGGGCGCGGCAGGCTCTTTCGCATCAGCGCTCCGCCGCGTAAGGCTGCACCAGTTGCGGCGAGTGGGAACTGGAACCCAACATGGAATGCCTGTGGTATCTGTGCTCCAGGATTCCCTCTCTAACCGGGCCGGGCCGCACCGTGCTGGAAGAGACCGTGGACGCCAACCGGAAATACAAGATCTGCTCCAACCGCCGGGTGCTGTATCAGCAGGGCAGGAATTACGAGCAGGACGGCGGCACGGACATGACATTCAACGATATTTTCAAAAGCAGCTTTCTGGAACAGGTCTCGGCCTTTTCCTTCACCGACATGGTCATCTCGCTGGCGCTGGCCGTGTTCGGCTCCCTCATCATCGGCGCGGTATTCGTGGGCATGAACCACTACAAGGACGGTGCCGTGCCCTTGTAATCGGAGATATCCATGACTGTGAGCGGGATTTTTCCGAGCTGCTGCGCAAATTTCACTTTGACCCGTCCGCCGACCGGCTGAGCCTGCTGGGTGCACCGCCCGCATGGACGCGCGACCAGTTGGAAGAGCTGAACGCCAGGAACATCGAGTACAACGGCAAACTGTACACCCAGTACGAGATCAACCAGATGCAGCGGGCCCGGGAGCGCAATGTGCGCAAATGGAAAAAGCGCTATCTGGCCGAGAGCGCCGCCGGGTCTGACACCACCGACAGCGCCGTGCGCCTGAAAGCAGCCCGCCAGAG
The DNA here is from genome assembly GCA_902463905.1 of uncultured Faecalibacterium sp. Taxonomy (GTDB): domain Bacteria; phylum Bacillota; class Clostridia; order Oscillospirales; family Ruminococcaceae; genus Faecalibacterium. The sequence continues at coordinate 9,824 of CABQHF010000009.1, forward strand.
CCTGAGCGAGTTTGCCAAGGCCACCGGCGGGCGGGTGGACAGTGCCCGTGTCAGCGTGCCGAAGTTTGGCAGGAGTGAAGCCAGTAAGGCCGGATGGGCGGCAAAGACAACTCCGAACGACTTCAAAATTTACCGTGGCGTTGGTGCAAAAGCAAAAAACTACGTTGTGGTTGACAAATCCACCGGAGAGGAATATTATTTTGTTGAAGGAACCAGAACACAAAATGCGCAGGTATTCGCCGGAAAAGGTGGCGTCAATCCTCTTCGTGAGGAAGTTGCGCAGGGCCTGTCCGATGAATTTGGCGGCAAGCCTGAGGACTGGCAGCACTGCAAAGCGAAGGGCTGGCTTGATGTTGACGGCGAAGCTGTAAAGGCGGAAGTCCACTGGTTCCAGAATGGCAGCGAAAAAGTAAAATTCAAGGTAAAGAGGTGGTTCTATGACGAAGATTGATACAGTCCGTTACATTGGCGATACATCTCCGCTGGAATTAACTCACGGCAAAATCTATAAAGTTCTTTCTGTCGAACGCGGCTGGTATCGCATTGTAGACGATACCGGGGAAGATTACCTTTACCCTGCCGGCAATTTTGAAATCATCAACTGAACCACGATGCACACGCACCGTGGTTTTCTTTTGCCCAAAATCAGAAGAACATTCACTAAAATCCCCCATTTTAACCACTGTATGCCCTCTAAAGGCACAACAGTGGTTTTTTCATGCCGTTTTAGCTCATGTTGGAAGAGCGCCGGTCTCCAAAACCGGAAGCGGGAGGTTCGATGCCTCCAGACGGTGCCACGCAGCGGGCGGTGCGTACCCCGCCCAAGACCGAATACTGACAGCGAACAGTGTAAAAAACTGTGGTCACACAACCTGAAAGGAGTTTCCACCATGAAACGTGAAGATGTGAAGAACAAGATCCCCGGCATCACCGACGAGCAGCTGAACTGGCTCATGCAGGAGAACGGCGCGGACATCAACCGGGAGAAGTCCGCCGCCACCGCCCTGCAGACCCAGCTGAACAACGTGAATCATCTGCTGGAAATCCGGGCGGTTGTCGGTTTTTGCGGAAAGGGCGCGGTCAATGTAGTGCTTGATGACTGTGATGCCGTTCTTTTCGGCGTAGGCGGTGCATTCCCGGATCTGTCCCTCAATAGATTCTTCACGATGATTGTCGCTGGAACAGCGGGCGTAGAGTACGGCGGTCATACTTTCACCTCCGGTTCTCATTCATTCTGATTCCTGCTCCCATCGTACTCTTTCACCGACCCACGTTCCACCAATATGCCGGGCAGGGTCTCCCGGATGGTTTGTTCCGGGTCGTCCATCTGGGCGAGCAGAGCCGCTACGCTGTGCTGTGCCAATTCGTCGATCGGAGCGGCGTAGGTCGTCAGCGGCGGCATCATGTACTGGGTCATCTCGATGTTATCGAAGCCGACAACGGAAATGTCCTCCGGGATGCGCAGGCCGCACTCGCTTACAGCGCGATAAATGCCAATGGCAAGCACATCCATACTGGCAAAAAAGGCCGTGGGACGTTCCGGCTCCGGGCGGCGCAGCAACTCTGAGGCACGGCGGTAGGCTTCCTCTACGGTATTCACATCATAAACAAAGTTCTTTTTGTAGTCCGGCACCGCAAATTCTTCCATAGCACGCTTGCATCCGGCATAACGGCTACGGAAACGCTGCCGTTCAAAATTTCCGAACAATCCCGCAATGCGGCGGTGTCCATGTTCCAGAAGATAGCGGGTCATCGCATAGCTGCCTTCCTCGTGATCTACCGTAATGCTGCTCAGTGCTTCGGGCAGAGAACGGTTGATCAGCACGATGGGCATTTTCTGCCTTTCTTTCAGTTGCACAAGGTGCTGTGCTTCATCGGCCACCGTCATGCAGACCACACCGTCAATGCCGCGGGCCGTCAGGCGTTCCAATGCCTGCTGCTCCTTTCCAGTGCTCTCATCGTTGTTGCACAGCAGGATGGAATATCCTTTCGCAGCGGCGGCACGTTCCAGTGCCTTCATAATTTGCGGATAGAACAGGCTGTTGATGTCCGGCACCAGAAAGGCAATGGTATAGGTCCTGCCCTGCTTCAATCCGCGTGCCAGAATGTTGGGCTGGTAGCCCAGCTGCTCCACTGCCTGCAGCACCCGCCGCCGGGTCTCTTCCTCCACGAAGATGCGCCCGGACAGGGTGCGGGAAACGGTGCTGGTGGAAACACCGGCCAGCCTTGCCACGTCTTTGATCGTACTCATAGGGGATGCTCCTCCTTATCACTCTTATCTTATCAGAGTGGCCGGAAAAATCAAGGCTTTTTGATGAAAACGTTGGCATTTTCGATGATTCGATGAATCTTGTGAAAAACCGCCAAAAGCAGGACGCTGCATCTGTTAAAAATGGAGAAAGCTACATTTTTCAGGACGGCGCCCTTGACTTTTTTGGAGAAAAGGTCTATGCTTTAGCCATGACAACGATTGCACAAACGTTTACACAAGGAGGCTAGGCAAATGACGCACCAGATGATCAATCTTGGAGCCCGCGCGGTTCCATCCCTTTCGGTACAAACGCTGATCGTCGGCAGCGGCGCAGCAGGGCTGAATGCAGCAGCGGCTCTTTACAAAGAGGGACAGCACGACGTCGCACTTCTGACAGAGGGCCGCACGATGGGCACTTCCCGGAACACCGGGTCCGACAAACAGACCTACTACAAGCTGACTGCCTGCGGCAGCGACCCGGACAGCGTCCGGCAGATGACCGACATCCTCTTTTCCGGGCAGGCGGTGGACGGCGATACTGCCTTAGCGGAGGCTGCTCTTTCCAGCCGCTGCTTCTACCATCTGGTCGATCTGGGGGTTCCGTTTCCCTGCAACGGCTACGGTGAATATGTGGGCTACAAGACCGACCACGACCCCAACCAGCGTGGGACTTCTGCGGGACCGCTGACTTCCAAATTCATGACCGAAGCCCTGTGGCGGGAAGTGGATGGCTACCATATCCCAGTGCTGGATGGCTACCAGCTGATCGAGCTTTTGACCGACACCGACAAAGCCGGGAAGCGCGTCTGTGGTGCCGTGGCACTGGACCGGAAAAAGGCCGTGGAGAACACGCCGGATGCGTATCTGGTCATTCTGGCGGAGAACATCGTCTACGCCACCGGCGGCGAAGCGGGTCTGTATGAAACCTCGGTCTATCCCGCCAGTCAGACAGGCGGCACCGGCGTGGCACTGCGGGCAGGAGCTGCCGGAAAGAACCTGACCGAATGGCAGTACGGCATCGCTTCCATCAAGTTCCGGTGGAATCTGTCGGGTACCTACCAACAGGTGCTGCCCCGGTACATCTCCACCGAGCCGGATGGAAGCAACGAAAAAGAATTTCTCAACGAGTATTTTGACAACGCCCAGCAGCTGCTGAACGCCTGCTTCCTGAAAGGTTATCAGTGGCCGTTCGACCCCCGCAAGACCGCTGACCATGGTTCCTCTCTTGTGGATCTTCTGGTGTATCAGGAGACCGTCCTGCGCGGACGGCGGGTCTGGCTGGATTTCCGGCGCAATCCTTCCCCCAGCGAGACCGATTTCTATTTTGATTCCGATCGTCTGCCTGCGGAAGCACGAGAGTACCTGAAAAACTCGGATGGCCTGCGGGCTACCCCCATCGAGCGGCTGGAGCACATGAACCCCGCCGCCATCGAGCTGTACCGCAGCCACGGCATCGACCTTGCGGCAGAGCCGCTGGAGATCGCCGTCTGCGCCCAGCACAACAACGGCGGTCTGGCGGGCAGCGCATGGTGGGAATCCAACCTCCGGCATCTGTTCCCGGTGGGCGAAGTCAACGGCAGTCACGGCGTGTACCGTCCGGGCGGCACGGCCCTGAATGCCGGACAGGTGGGCAGTCTGCGGGCTGCGCAGTACATTGCCGCCCGTTATACCGACAAGCCCCTCTCCGCCAAGGATGCCGCCAAGCGGTTTGGCAGCCAGATCACAAGTGCGATCCACTTCGGGCAGGATGCACTGGACAAGACCCGCCCGGTGCTTGATCTGCGGGCAGAAAAGCAGCTGCTTCAGCAGCGGATGAGCCGCTATGCAGCCTGCATCCGTGCGGCAAATGAAATGGAAACGGCCCTTGCCGAGGCCGAAGTCCAGCGCAAGCGTCTGGAAGCAGGCGGCATTCTGACCCCGGCAGAGCTGCCGCAGTACTATCGGCTGCGCGATCTGCTGGCAAGCCAGAAAGTATACCTGACCGCCATGCAGGATTACATCGCCGTCGGCGGCGCAAGCCGTGGCTCCTACCTCATCTGCGATGAGCGGGGCAGCAAGCCGCTGGACGCTCTGCCGGAGCTGTTCCGGGCGCGTATCCACGGCACAGAACTGGGCGGTAAGGTGCAGGAAGCCGTGCTGGAAAAGGACGAAGTGGTTTGCAATTGGCGGCCTGTCCGCCCTATCCCGCCGGAAGATAACTGGTTTGAAAAGGTCTGGCGCGATCACCGCGCGAAAGCCTATTTTTTATAAGCACCATGCAAACGTTTGCATGACGAACTGAAAGGAGAACGAAGGTATGAACAGCAAATTTATGACCCCACAGCAGGCGGTAGAGCTGGTGCCGGACAATGCCAGCGTGGCGGTTTCGGGCAACGGCGGCGGCATCATGGAGCCGAACTTCCTGTTTGAAGCACTGGAAGAACGCTTCCTCACCAGCGGCCACCCTACCGGCCTTACCCTGACCCACAGTGCCGGTATCGGCGACAAGGCAGACGGAGGCATCAGCCGCTTTGCCCATGAGGGGATGACCCGCCGGGTCGTGGGCGGACACTGGGGCTGGTCGCCCAAGATGCAGGCTCTCGCCAACGAAAACAAGATCGAAGCCTACAACTTCCCGCAGGGTGTTGTAGCCATGCAGTACCGGGAAGTTGCCGCACACCGCCCCGGTCTGCTGACCAAGACCGGCCTGAAGACCTTTGTAGACCCCCGCATCAGCGGCGCAAAGCTGAACAGCTGCACCAAAGAGGATCTGGTGGAGGTCGTGAAGTTTAACGGTGAGGAGTGGCTACACTACAAAGCCTATCCCTTCAACATTGCGCTCATCCGGGGCAGCTACGGCGATGCCGAGGGCAATATCTCAATGGAGCAGGAACCGGCTTATCTGGAAGCCTTGCAGATCGCACAGGCTGTCCACAACTGCGGCGGCAAGGTCATCGTGCAGGTGAAGTATGCAGCCCGGACCGGCTCCCTTGACCCGAAGAAGGTCCGCATCCCCGGCATTCTGGTGGATGCCGTGGTGGTCTGCCCGGAGCAGGTGCAGACCATCGAGGGCGAGTACGACCCCGCCCTGACCGGTGACCTGAAGATCCCGGAGGACAGCATTGCCCCGATGAAGCTGGATCAGCGCAAGGTGGTGGCCCGCCGTGCCGCCATGGAGATGCGCCCCGGCATGATCATGAACCTGGGCTTCGGAATGCCGGACGGCGTGGCAAAGGTGGCTGCCGAAGAAGGCATCTCCGACTGGGCCAAAATGACCATCGAGCAGGGCATTGTGGGCGGCATCCCGGCCAGCGGTGCCATCTTCGGTGTGGCTTACAACGCCGAAGCCATGCTGGACGGCCCCTCGCAGTTCGACTTCTACAACGGCGGCGGTCTGGACATGACCTGTCTGGGTCTGGCACAGGCAGACCAGTCCGGCAACGTCAACGTCAGTAAGTTCGGCCCCACCATTGCCGGTGCAGGCGGCTTCATCGACATCTCCCAGACCGCCAAAAAATGTGTGTTCTGCGGCACCTTTACCGCAGGCGGTCTGAAAACGGAGGTCAAGGATGGTCAGCTGCACATCCTGCAGGAGGGCCGGAACAAAAAGTTCCTCAAGCAGGTGGAGCACATCACCTTCAGCGGCGAGTTTGTCAAGGAGACCCACCAGCCCGTCCTGTATGTGACCGAACGCGCCGTGTTCGAGATGACCGAACAGGGCCTTGTGCTGAAGGAGATCGCACCGGGCGTTGACCTGCAGAAAGATATTCTGGATCAGATGGACTTTGTGCCGCTGATGCCCGAAGCACCCAAGCAGATGGATGCCCGCATTTTTGAAGACAAGCCCATGGGCTTGAAGAACGCATAAACACACAGATCACAGGAGGTACTGATCATGATCGAAGGAATCACACTGGAAAAGAAAGAAAACTACGCCATCCTGATGGTGGACGCCCCCAAGACCCGCAACGCCCTGAGCGTGCCCATCGTGGAGTACATGACCCAGCTGGTGGATGAGGTCATTGCAGACAAGTCCATGCGCTGCCTTGTCATCACCGGCGGCGGCCCCAAGTCCTTCATTGCAGGCGCAGACATCTCCCAGCTGGTCAAGATGACCCCGGAGGATTCCCGCTACTCCATCGAGGTCGGCCACAAGCTGTTCTCCAAGTTGGAGACCATGGATATCCCGGTGGTAGCTGCCATCAACGGCTACTGCCTCGGCGGCGGTTTGGAGATCGCCATGAGCTGCGATATCCGCATCTGCTCTGCCAACGCAAAATTCGGTCTGCCGGAGATCAACATCGGCATGATCCCCGGTTGGGGCGGCACCCTGCGTCTGGCACGGCTCATCGGTGAGAGCCGCGCCAAGAATATGCTGCTGCGGGGCAAGATGATCACCGCACAGCAGGCCATGGATTACGGTCTGATCGCTGAGGTCTACGACGATGTGGACACCATGCGTGCCAAGGCCGAGGAGCTGGCACAGGAGCTGGCGGCAAAGGCTCCCATCACCATGAAGTTCGACAAGCACCTGGTCTACGATGCCGCAGGCAAGCAGCCCACCGACATTGCCCAGCGGGATGCCAACACCCTCGGCTTCCTGTTCACCACCCACGATGCAAAAGAGGGTCTGACCGCATTCCTCGAAAAGCGTGCACCCAAGTATGAAGGGAGATAACAGCTATGAAAAAGTTCAACATTTTTGAGATCCCCGGTGTGGAGTTTCCTGCCGGCCGGCGAGGCCATGTGATGTACGGCGAAAACGGCAAGATCAATGGGGAGTATTTCTGCCAGGGCTATTCCGTTATCTATCCGGGCGGTTCTATCCCGATGCACGATCATGAGACCATCGAGACCTACACCATCCTGCAGGGCGAGGGTGAAATGACCGTGGACGGCGAGACCCAGCACGTTATCCCCGGCGACAGCGTGTACATCGACCACAACCAGCACCACAGCCTGGTCAACACCGGGGACCACGATCTGCACGTCATGTACGTCTACGCCCCCAAGATGGTGGTGGATCACTGGGCGCAGGAGCTTTCCGGCGAGCTGAAATAACAAAACAAAAAGAAACGATACAGGAGGAAAAACTTATGTCTACCGCAAAGAAAACCGCAGTCGTGACCGGCGGCAGCCGTGGCATCGGCTTTGCCGTGGTCAAGCAGCTGGCCAGCGAGGGCTACAATGTTGCTGTTCTGGATGTGAACGCACTGGAAGATTACCGTGCAAACTTCAATGAGCTGGATGCCATGGGTGCGGATTACCTGTACTATCAGGGCAGTGTCACCGACAAGGCCGCACGGGAAGCCTTTCTCGGTGCCGTCATTGCCAAGTACGGCGAAGTGGATGTGCTGGTCAACAACGCCGGTGTTGCCCCGCTGGTGCGCAGCGACATCCTGGAAATGACCGAGGAGAGCTTCGACCGTGTGGTGGGCATCAACCTGAAAGGTGCCATGTTCTTCACCCAGCTGGTCGTCAAACAGATGCTCAAGCAGCCGTATCAGGATGGCCGCCGGGCAACCATCGTGAACATCTGCTCCAGCTCTGCCTACATTTCCTCCATCAGCCGCGGTGAATACTGCATGTCCAAGGCTGGCATGGCCATGATGACCCTGCTGTACGCCGACCGTCTGGCAGCAGAGGGCATCAACGTCTACGAGATCCGCCCGGGTGTCATCGACACCGACATGACCAAGGTGGTTCACAAGAAGTACAGCGACCTCATCGAGCAGGGAGCCTTCCCCATCGCCCGCTGGGGCACCCCGCAGGATATTGCCGATGCTGTCAGCGTCTTTATCAGCGGCAAGCTGAGCTACTGCACCGGCAACTATCTCGATCTGGACGGCGGCTTCCACATCCCGCGGCTGTAAACAGACCGTATCCGACCATTTATCTGTAACGGAAAAAGGAGAACCTCTATGCGCCCAGCAAAACGCATCCTGTCTGCTGTGCTCTGCGCAGCGTTCCTGCTCTGCACCGTGCTCAGCTTGAGTTCCTGCAGCATCGGCAATGGCAAGCGCATCATCCGCATTTCCAATGGTCAACCGGAATCGCACCCGGACAATGTTGGGCTGCGAGCCTTCAAGCAATATGTCGAGGAAAATCTCAGCGACAAATACGAAGTACAAATTTATCCCAATGAGCTGCTTGGCTCCTCCGCCAAGGCACTGGAGCTGCTGCAGACGGGTGCCATCGAGTACGTTGTGTGCAGTACCAGCAACCTTGAAACCTTTGACGACATCTACCAGCTGTTCAGCCTGCCGTATCTGTTCAAGGACAAGGACGGCTACGATAAGGTCATCGCCGATAAGGACTTCATGGACAGCATCTACAAGACGACGGACGCTTCCGGCTTCCGGGCAGTGGCGGCGTATGATGCCGGTGTCCGCAACGTCTATGCAACAAAGCCGGTCTACACCCCTGCAGACCTGAAAGGTCTGAAGATCCGGGTACAGGCAAGCCCCACCAACATCGAGATGATCAACCGGATGGGCGGTGCTGCTGTTGCGATGAGCTACAGCGAGGTCTACACCGGCATCCAGTCCGGCGTCATCGACGGCGCAGAGAACAGCGAGCTTGCTCTGGTCGCTATGAAGCACGGCGAGGTGGCGACCTATTATACCTACACCCAGCACCAGATCGTGCCAGATCTGCTGGTAGCGAATGTCCGGTTTCTGGAGGGTCTGAGCGAGGAAGAGGCCGCTGTGTTTGAGGAAGCTGCCCGGATCAGTGCCGAAGTCGAAACGCAGGCATGGGCAGAGCAGATCGAAAACGCCAAAAATACGGCTGCACAGCAGATGGGCGTGACCTTCCTCGACACGGATACAGAGGCGTTCCGTCAGCTGGTGCTGCCTCTGCACGAAAAAAGTCCTGAGCGAAAACCCGAAGCTGAAGCCGTATTATGACAAGATCCAGCAGATCCAGAACGAAGAATGAAGCGGAAGGAGGAACGAACTCTGTGAAACAACTGAAAGCGGTGCTCAACCGGGTGTTGAGCGTTCTGTGCAAGGTGCTGTTTGCCTTTATGACCCTGCTGGCGGTCTATCAGGTCGCCACACGCTATCTGTTCAACAGTCCCAGCTCCTTTTCCGAGGAGCTTCTCAGCTACAGCTTTGCATGGCTGTCCATGCTGGCAGCCGTGCTGGTGTTTGGCGAACGCGACCATATGCGCCTGTCCTTCTTCAGCGATAAGATCACCGGAGAAAAAGCCATTGTCTTGGCCGCACTGACCGAGGTGCTTATCATGCTGTTCGCAGCACTGGTGCTCATCTACGGCGGCAGCACCATCGTGGTGCTCGCCTTGCCCCAGGTCACAGCATCCCTTGGCATCCCGATGGGCTATGTCTATCTCATCATGCCCGTCAGCGGTGTGCTGATCGTACTTTACAACATCATCAACCTGATGGAGCTGGCGGACGTGTCCCGGACAGAGACAAGGAGAACAGTATGAGTATTGCATTGATTTCCGGCATCATCCTTGCGGCAACACTGGTCATCATGCTGGTAGCAGGCATCCCCATTGCGGTAACGCTGTGCGCTTCTTCGGTGCTGGCGGTTCTTCCCACACTGAACTTTGAAGCGGCAGTTCTGACTGCGACCCAGCGGATCTTCTCCGGCATTTCCATCTTTACCCTGCTGGCGATCCCGTTCTTCATCCTTGCAGGAAACATCATGAACAAGGGTGGCATCGCCGTCCGGCTGATTGACCTTGCCAAACTGCTGACCGGACGCATCCCCGGCTCTCTGGCCCAATGCAACATCGTAGCCAATATGCTGTTTGGTGCCGTGTCCGGCTCCGGCGTGGCAGCTGCCTCCGCCATGGGCTCCATCATTGGCCCCATTGAAGAAAAGGAGGGGTACGATCCCCGGTTCTCCGCATCGGTCAACGTTGCCACCGCACCCACGGGTCTGCTCATCCCGCCGTCCAGTGCGCTTATCACTTACTCGCTCATCAGCGGCGGGACCTCGGTGGCGGCATTGTTCATGGGCGGCTATCTGCCCGGCATCCTGTGGGGACTGGGCTGCATGGTGGTGGCCTATGTCTACGCGAAAAAGAGTGGCTACACCGGCTCGGAGCGGGTCGGCGGCAAAGAAGCTCTCCGCATCATTCTACGTGCCATTCCCAGCCTGCTGCTCATCGTCATTGTCATTGGCGGCATCATCGGCGGTGTCTTTACTGCCACTGAGGGGGCGGCCATTGCGGTGGCCTACAGCCTGATCCTCTCCGTCCTTTACAAAACCATTACATGGGAGGAGCTTGGCAAAGTTCTGCTGGATTCTGCCAAGATGACCGGCACGGTGGTGTTCCTTATCGGAGCCTCCAACGTGACGGCATGGGTCATGAGCTTTACCGGCATCCCTACTGCGATCTCCTCGGCACTGCTGAGCATCAGCAGCAACCGGATCGTGATCTTCCTGCTCATCAATGTGTTCCTGCTCTTTGTCGGAACCTTTATGGATATCACGCCGGCCATCCTGATCTTCACGCCGATCTTCCTGCCGATCTGTCAGAGCTTCGGGATGAGTGCTTTGCAGTTCGGCATCATGATCACCTACAACCTCTGCATCGGTACGATCACGCCGCCTGTCGGCAACATCCTGTTTGTCGGCATCAAGGTGGCAAAGCTCAAGCTGGAAGAAATGATCCGCTTCATTCTTCCATACTATGCCGTGATCGTTCTGGTGCTGCTGGCAGTGACCTTTATTCCTGCCGTAACGCTGTGGCTGCCTTCGCTGGCAGGCTACGCCGTTTGACCTTCTGACATTCTCGTATTACTTTGCTTATCTCTCGTCCCCTCGTGGGGAACCCCGGACAGCCTGACTCCTAACAGGCCGTCCGGGGCTTTTTGCTTGCCGGATAGCTCGGCAAGCCGATGTGGTCCGAATCCACCCTTGAGAGTGAAATTGAAGTTTTGGACAAAACAAAAACCTCAACGTACTTGCATACGTTGAGGTTTTTTGGTGGGCGCGGGTGGATTACGCAAGCCGCGCATCTAAAAAAGCCCCGCA
>CABQHF010000010.1 GCA_902463905.1 uncultured Faecalibacterium sp.
TTCATGGTCAGGTAGACCTTGCGGCCCCGGGCATGGGCATAGATGACGCCCTCGGTGAGCTGCTCCGGCGTAAAGTTGGCCGGTGCAGACCGCATGCCGAACTCCGGCAGGCTGCAGTAAACGGCATCGGCACCGTAGTTGATGGCATAGCGCAGGCGCTCCAGATCGCCCGCCGGGGCGAGCAGTTCCGGGATTTGCAGCATAGTTGATATTCCTCTCTTTTTTCAGAAAATACGATTTGAAATGTCCGCCGCTTCGCTCTGGACATATTTAGCGGAAGAATTATTTTTAGATTCGCGTTTGTCGCGCTCTGCGGAGCGCTCCAAACGCATTTTCACAGGAAGGGTCGTAACGGGCAGCTTCAGCCGTAACGGACAACTTACCCTCTTATTTCACCGTCTTGTTCACTCCCGCTGCCGTCTGGCAGTTGGCGTTGTGTTCGCTGAGGGTGCGGGCATAGTAGTAGTTGCCCTTGAGGTCGGTGACGAAGAAATAGGCGTCCTTTGCTTCCTCGTCCGGGTCCGGTTCCAGCGCAGCCTTGATGGCCGCAATGCCGGGGTTGGAGATGGGGCCGGGGGTCAGGCCCGCCGTATGGTAGGTATCATACGCAGAGACGATGTTTTCCGGGATATTGTCCCACCCGCCGTAGTAGGGGGCCACCCAGTTCCAGAGGTAGTTGTTGTCGGCGTCGCTCTGGATGTAGCTGGACGTGTTGCTCTGCAGGCGCGGATAGGGCGAGCCCTCGGCCAGACGGTTGCGGAACACCTGCGCCACATTGGAGTCCTGGCTGTTGCCCGCTTCCTCCTGCACAAAGGAGGCCAGCGTGACCAGCTCGTTCAGGGTCATGCCCTGCTCTTTGAGGGAGGCATACATTTCCTGGGTGATCTGGGCATCGAACTGGGCGTAGAAGGTGGCCACATAGTTGTGCACAGTGTCGTCCTTCAGAAACTCGTAGGTCTCCGGGAAGAGATAGCCCTCGCACTTCATGAAGCGGTCCGGGGCGTCCTTGTCCTCCGGCACATACTGCCAGAAGGTGTACGCGCTGAAATCGCCCTCGTTGGCTTCCTTCAGAAAGTCCTCGGCGCTGCACAGACCGGCTTCCTCCATTTTCCGGGCAATGGCGATGGCTGTGGTGCCCTCCGGGATGGTGATCCGCACGGTATCTGCCTTGGCGTACTGGGAGAGAACGGCGATGATAGCATCGTAGGCGTTGGCCCCGGTCTGCAGGGTAAAATCACCGTATTGCAGCTTCCCGGCCACCCCCTTCTGCCCCACATACCAGCGGAACAGGTAGGTGGAGCGGATCACTCCGGCCTCCTTGAGCCGATTTGCAATGGAGGCCACGCCGCTGCCCTGGGGGATGCTGACAGTAACCTCGGTGCCGGGCTTTCCGTTGCCGTGGATCTCGTTGTAGGCAAACACCCCTGCTGCCCCGGCGGCCAGCACCAGCAACAGTACCACTGCCAGCAAAATCTTCACAGCACCGCCTTTTTTCTTCGGGGCGGTGTGTCTCTCCTTGTGTGCCATACGCACCTTCCTTTGTTGTTTTTCTGCGTCTCAGCCTTCCAGCATCAGGCGCATATAGCTTTCCGATACGTCAAAGGGCTCCCCGTCAAAACGGATCATGCCGTACTCCTGCCGGGTGCCCTCCCCCAAGAACAGCGTCTGGGCAGCACCCACCGTGATGACGGCCTTTTCCACGATGACCTCCTTCTCGCGGGCGGCTTCCATGAGCACCTCGGCGGCGCGGTCGTCCTCTGCCATGAGCTCCACGAAATACAGGGTGTCCTCCTTGCGGAAGTACACGCCGTAGCCCCGCTCGTTGGCCACGATGGTGGCCCCGCGGGAATACAGGTCCCCCAGCACCACGGCCATGCGCTCCGGGGTGAACTGCACCGTATCGGGCCAGAACTTCTCCCGCAGCTCGCACAGCTTCTTGGCGGTAACGCTGTCAAACTCGGCCTGGCTCCACAGGTTGCGGGCCACCTCCCGCGGCAGGCAGCGCAGGGCAAACGCCCGCGCAAAGCCCTTGTCCTGCAGCAGAGCGGCCTGCTCCGGGGTGGCGGGCACGGCCACGGTAAAGCCTGCGCCCCGCAGCTTCTGCTGCGCGCACAGGTAGTCCAGCAGGCCGGCCAAGATCAAACTGCCCTGTCCGCACAGGCCGTAGAGGTAACTGCCCTGCCGCCCCTGCAGCGTGACCGGCACCGCCAGTGCCACAGCGGCAATGGCGTCATTTTCCTCGGCCACATAGACATTCTGCTGCCCTGCAAAACGCTCCACGGCGTTGGCCGCAAATTCTTCCGACTCGCCGCGCTCGCGCTGCCACAGCGCCAGCACAGCCGCCTTGTCGGATGGCTGCATCAAACGATACATCTGTCAGGATGCCCCCTCTTATCGTATTTTATGTTACTGTCCGCCCAGCACGATGCCCTGCACCTCGGCCTGAATATCCTCGATGCTGCGCATGGCGTCGCCGTGGGTGCAGTGCACCGTGGTCCAGCCCAGGTGCTCCGCGCAATACTCGGCGGCGCGGCGGCTGCGGGCCAGATACTCGGTATCTTTCTCGTGCACGTCCTTTTTGCTCTCGTCACCGTGGTAGCGGGCGGTCATCAGCCGCTGGCTGACCGCCGGGTCCACCTGCAGGTAGATGACGCTGTCCGGTGCGGGCAGGCCCAGCAGATGGAACTCGTAATCGAACAGCCAGTGCAAAAACGCCTCCCACTGCTCCGGCGGGAGCTTGGAGCACTGGTGTACCGCGTTGGAGGTGGTGTAGCGGTCGGCGATGACCACGCCGCCCTCCTCGTAGAAGCGGCCCCAATCGGTCTTGTAGCTGGCATAGCGGTCCACCGCAAAAAAGCTGGAGGCCGCATAGGCGTTCACATCGTCCGGTTTTGAGCCGAACTGCCCGGCCAGATACATTTTGATCAGGGCGCTGGAATCGCTGGCGTAATCCGGGAAGGTGACCTCCCGCACCGGCAGGCCCTGGCTGGCCAGGTGCTGGGCCAGCAGCTTTGCCTGGGTGGCCTTGCCGCTGCCGTCCAGCCCCTCGATGACGATCAGTTTGCCCTTGCTCATACGGCGGCACCTTCCTTGATGGCGGCATATTTTGCACGCACCTCGGCGGTTTTGCCGCAGCACATCTTGCCCTCCGGGCAGGGGCCGCTCACGCAGGCCGGGCCGGACTTTGCAAAGATGTGGGGTGCCACCGGGTACACCAGTTTGAACATCTCTTCGGCAAGCTGGCGGATCTCCCACTGGGCGCGGCTGCAGCAGCGCAGGTGGAAAAAGTTCTGCAGGCTGCGGGCGTTCATGGTGACCACCATCTTGGTCTCGCAGGCGTTGGGCAGCACAAAGCGGGCGTCCTCATTGGCCTGCTTGCTGGCCTTGGCGCGGGCTGCCTTTTCCGGCATGCCCTCGGCCATCAGGCGGGCGGTGTGGCCCTCTTCCAGCTTGTGGGCAAGGTCAAGGTAGCGTTTGGCGTCCTCGTTCATGCTCTCAAGGAAAGCCGCCTTTGCCTCCGGGATGGCTTCGATCTCCGGCGGCACCACATAGCGGAAATCGTCCAGGCGCACATAGCGCTGGCTCTGCACGCTGAAGGATGCGATGCGGTGGCGGGTGATCTGGGCCAGCAAGGTACGGCTGACCCCCTCGATGCCAAAGGTGAAGCTGGCGTGCTCGATGGGGCTGGCGTGGCCCAGGTCGCTGAGCATGGTCAGGAACTTTGCCGTCTTTTCCTCGGTCAGGCCGTCCAGCAGGTCGGTGATGTGGGCGTCGGAGTAGCACAGCTTGGCGGCAGCCGCCACCACCTTTTCCGGCTCCGGGGTATGGGCGATCAAACGAACTGTCATCATTTTTGTGTCATTCCTCCGTTGTGATTTTGGTCAGCGGCGCAAAATTGGCCATGGTCTTTTTGATGCCGACTTTCTCAAAGTTGATCTCCACGATCTGGTCTCCGGCCGCTGGCTTGACCTTGAGCACGGTGCCCCGGCCAAAGACCTTGTGCTCCACGATGTCGCCCGGCTCGTAGTGCTTGGAGCCTGCGGGCGCTGCCTTGGCAGCCGGTGCACCGGTAAAGCTGATCTTTGCGGCCGGGGTCTTTGCGCCCGCGCCGGAATACCCGGCACCGAACCCGCCCGAACGCACCTTGGGCTGGGTGGAACTGCTGCCGTAAGAAGCGCCGTAGCCGGAAGAGGAAGTGCCCCGCCCGGCATAACCGGAGCCGAACCCGCTGCGCTCCCCGGCGTTGTACTCGCGGTTCAGGTAACCGCCGCCGGAGCGGGAACCATAGCCGCCGGAACCGTAGCCCCCGGCGCTGCGGCCCCAGCCGGAAGGCCCGGAGTACCCGGACGCGCCGCCGGGCACGGTGTCGCTGTAGCTGCTGCCCCAGCCGCCCAGACGGGAACGCTGTTCCAGCACCGGGCTGCGGGTCTCTTCGATGTACTCCGGCTCGATCTCGCGCAAAAAGCGGCTGGGCTCGTTGCGCTGGGTGCGGCCGTAGAGCATGCGGGTGACGCTGTTGGAGATGTACAGTTCCTTTTTGGCGCGGGTGATGCCGACGTAGGCAAGGCGGCGCTCTTCTTCCAGGTCCGCCTCGGAATACTTGCTCATCTCGCTGGGGAACACGCCCTCTTCCATACCGATGAGGAACACATAGGGGAACTCCAGCCCCTTGGCCGAATGGATGGTCATCAGCACCACCTGGTCGGCGCTCTCGTTGTAGCTGTCGATGTCGCTGATGAGGGCGATATCTTCCAGATAGCCCTCCAGCGTGGCGTCCTCGCCGTGCTGGTCGCAGTAGTTCTTGACGTTGTTCACCAGCTGACCCAGGTTCTGCAGGCGGTCGGCGGCGTCCTCGTGGCCCTTGGCGGCGTCGGCTTCCAGCATGGCCTTGTAGCCGGTCAGCTCGATGACGTCGGCGGCAAAGGCGTCCAGCGTCTTGGTCTCCAGCGAATCCTGCAGGTTCTGGTAGATCTGCCAGAATTTCAGCAAGGGCATCACAGCCCGGCTGAGCTTGGCGTACTGGTCGGCGTGGCCGATGATCTCCAGCATGCTCACCCCCTGCTGGGCGGCAAGGTCTGCAATGACCTCCACCGTGGTGTTGCCGATCTTGCGGGCAGGCTCGTTGATGATGCGGCGCAGGCGCACGTCATCGCGGGGGTTGGCCACGATGGACATATAGGAGTGGATGTCCTTGACCTCTTTGCGGTCGTTGAAGCGCTGGCCGCCCACGATCTTGTGGGGGATGCCCGCGCGGGTGAAGTAGCTTTCGATGGGGGCCGACTGGGCGTTCATGCGGTAGAGGATGGCGTGGTCGGCCAGGTGGCCGCCCTCTTTCAGGTGCTGGCCGATGACGTCCGCAATGTGCATCGCTTCGTCCTGCTCGTTCTCGGCGGTGTACACCTGCACCTTGTCGCCCTCGCCGTTGTCGGTCCATAGGGTCTTGCCCTTGCGCTCCGTGTTGTGCTGGATGACGCAGTTGGCGGCGTTCAGGATGTTGGAGGTGGAGCGGTAGTTCTGTTCCAGCCGGATGGTCTTTGCCCCGGGGTAGCACTTTTCAAAGTTGAGGATGTTTTCAATGGTAGCCCCGCGGAAGCGGTAGATGCTCTGGTCATCGTCGCCCACCACGCAGATGTTGCGCTCCGGGCCGGTGAGCAGGCTCACCAGACGGAACTGCGCCACACTGGTGTCCTGATACTCGTCCACCAGCAGGTATTTGTATTTGGTCTGGTAGAAGTCCCGCACGTCCGGGTGCTCTGCCAGCAGCTGCACGGTCTGGTAGATGAGGTCGTCGAAGTCGAAGGCACCGGCCTCTTTCAGCCGCTTTTCGTAGGCGGCGTAGATGCGGGCCGCCAGTGCGCCCTTGGTGTCCTTGGCGGGGTTGGCAAGGGCCTGTTCCGGGCTGACCAGCTGATCCTTCCAGCGGCTCATCTGGTTGATGGCGCTCTTGATGGGGAAGAACTTGTCATCCACGTTCAGGTCCTTGTACACCGCCTTCATCACCCGCTGGGCGTCGTCGGTGTCGTAGATGGTAAAGCTGCGGGGGTAGCCGATCTCCTCCGCCCAGCGGCGCAGGATGCGCACACAGGCCGAGTGGAAGGTGGAGGCAAACACCTCGTCGCCCTCTTCCCCGCCCAGCATCCGGCGCAGGCGCTCCTTCATCTCCCCGGCCGCCTTGTTGGTAAAGGTGATGGCCATCACGTTCCAGCTGCGCACGGCGTTCTGCCGCAGCATACCGTCCAGCCAGCCGGGCGCGGCGGTGCCGGTCATGATGGCACTGCGCAGGGCCTTGACGTCCTCTTCGGTGGCGGGGCGGGGCAGCTGCTTTGAGCCGTGGGCCGAGCCAAACCGGATAAGGTTGGCAATGCGGTTGACCAGCACGGTGGTCTTGCCGCTGCCGGCTCCGGCCAGGATGAGCAGCGGGCCGTCGGTGGTGAACACCGCCCGCCGCTGCATCTCGTTCAGGCGGCCGAACTGCTTTTCGATATAGGTGTCGCGCAGAGCGCAGAATTCTTGTGTCAGATCTGTTGCCATGGGTTCCCCTGTCTCCTTTTATTGTCAAAGAACAGTATACCACAATTTGAAGAAATTGAGAATAGCCGGTGCGTTTGCAGGCGGCATTTGCGCGGAAATTTTGCGGCCCATTTTCTGCGCAGGGGGGTCCGCTGCTGGTGCCGCCCCGGGCAGGTTCCGTGGAGCCATGCTCTGCCACACCACAAGGCGGTTGGCGCAGACGGAGGGTCCACATGGTTTTTCCACCGGGGTGAAACAGATTGCACAGAGACAAATATATGATTATATATCGTTATTTTTCGTCTGTGTGCAAGTCTTGCACTCTGACCCCTATTTGCACAGAGACTCAGTGTGCAGGCATTGTCTGTGTGCAAACTTTGCACATTGACTTTTTTGACGATACGTTGTTCAAAATCAGTCAGTGTGCAAGATAGCGCTTCTCTATCAGAGCTTGCACAGTGACAAAACAAAACCCGCCCGGCAGTACAGGACCACCGGACGGGAACGTTTGTTTTTCAGGGAATGCTTAACCGAAGATGTTGATCAGAATACCAGCAGCAACGGCAGAGCCGATAACACCGGCCACGTTGGGACCCATGGCGTGCATCAGCAGGAAGTTCTGCGGGTTCTCGCTCTGGCCCACCTTCTGGGACACACGGGCTGCCATCGGCACAGCGGAAACGCCTGCGGAACCGATCAGCGGGTTGACCTGGCCGCCGGTCACGGCGTACATCACCTTGCCGCACAGCACACCGGCTGCGGTGCCGAAGGAGAAGGCGATCAGGCCCAGCACGATGATGAACAGGGTGCGGGTGTTCAGGAAGGTGTTTGCACTGGTGGTGCAGCCAACGGACAGGGCCAGGAAGATGGTGATGATGTTCATCAGCTCATTGCCGGCAGTCTTCTGGATGCGATCCACCACGCCGCACTCCTTCATCAGGTTGCCCAGCATCAGCATGCCCACCAGAACAGCGGCATCCGGGACGATCAGGGAAACGATGATGGTGACCATGATGGGGAAGATGACCCTCTCGGTCTTGGAGACGGTGCGCAGCTGCTTCATCACGACGGTACGTTCCTTCTTGGTGGTCAGTGCCTTCATGATGGGCGGCTGGATAACAGGCACCAGCGCCATGTAACTGTAGGCCGCCACAGCGATGGAGCCCAGCAGCTCAGGAGCCAGACGGGAGGTAACGAAGATGGCGGTGGGGCCGTCGGCACCGCCGATGATGGCGATGGCAGCGGACTGCTTCTGGGTGAAGTCCACCAGGCCGGTAGCGGCCAGCAGACGGGCACCCATGTAAGTACCAAAGATACCGAACTGTGCGGCAGCGCCCAGCAGCAGGCTCTTGGGGTTGGAGATCAGCGGAGCAAAGTCGGTCATGGTGCCGATGCCCAGGAAAATCAGCGGCGGATAAATGCCCAGCTTGACGCCCATGTAAAGCATATCGGCAAGGCCGCCGTTGTTCAGGATCTGGACCCACATGGGGTGTTCCAAGCCGTCACCGACGAAATATTCCATGTGGATGACGCCGCTGCCCGGCAGGTTTGCCAGGATCATGCCGAATGCCATGGGCAGCAGGATCAGGGGCTCGAATTCCTTCACGATGGCGAGGTACAGCAAAAAGCAGCCCACGCAGATCATGATCGCGTACAGGTAGCCGCCGGGCTCACCGAACCGTGCAAAGCCGGAACTTTGGAAAATACCGACCAGAGTATCAATAAACTGTGTCATGTTCTTCCTCCTGTGTTAAAACGGGGCCGTGGTGTCGTTCACACCGGCCTTGCCCCAGCCGTTGGTGCCGCGGCGCACCGCCTTGAGGGTGTACTTGCCATTGCCCATTGCGTGGATGGCGGCCATGATGGCAGCCACCACATCACCGGGAATGCCTTCCTCCACCTGGGGAGCCGGAGCAGCGGCCTGCTGCACCGGGGCAGCGGGCTTTGCAGGGGCGGCAGGCTTGGAGGCAGCAGCCTTTGCGGCAACCTTCTTCTTGCCCAGACCGTCGAAGATCTTGCCCTCCAGCGTGATGATCGCCATCAGCAGCACGAGGATCAAGAACACCAGCACGATACCGGTAAAGGTAACGACGACGTCAAAACCTAAATCCATGGTTTTTCCTCCTGTTTCTCAACGATTCGCAGCCGGTGCAGGCACCGGCCGCAAAAACACGATTTGGAAATAGTATACCTTATTTTCCCATTTAATTCAACAAAAATGGACAAATTTTCTTTTTTCCCGCAACATTCTTACCGGCGGCCGATGCGCGGGGTGGCGTCGGTGAAGCCGGTCTCCAGCTTGTCGCCGATGCCAAGGCTCATGGCCGTGCCCAGGGCCACGCAGTTGACGGGGTCAGGGGAAACGGTCACTTCCACCTTCAGTTCCTGGGCCAGATACTCGGTCAGGCCGTGCAGCTGGGCACCGCCGCCGGTGAGCATGACGCCGTTGCGGTAGATGTCACCGGCCAGCTCCGGAGGGGTCTTTTCCAGCACCTGGTGGGCCGCCGTGCCGATCTGCTCACTGAGCATCATCACCGGCTCGTACAGGTCATCGGTGGACACGTTCACGCGCACCGGCAGGCCGGTGAGCAGGCTGCGGCCCTTGATCTCCATGGTCTCGTGGAAATCGGTCTTTTGCGGGCAGCAGGCCACATGCTTTTTCAGCTCCTCGGCGGTGCGCTGGCCGATGGCGATGCTGTACTTGTTGCGCACATGCTTGAGGATCTCCTCATCGTAGTGGTTGCCGGCCACCCGCACGCTGGTGGCCTTGACCTTGCCGCCCAGGCTCAGTACGGCGATGTCGGTGGTGCCGCCGCCGATGTCGATGATCATGCGGCCGTCCGGCTGGGTGATGTCGATGCCGGAGCCGAGGGCGGCGGCGATGGGCTCGTCGATGAGGTACACCTGACGGGCACCGGCGGCCACCACGGCCTCCACCACGGCGTCGCTCTCAATGCCGGTGATGGCGGCGGGCACGCACACGGCCACCCGGGGCTTGACCATATGGGAGCTGTACACCTGCTTGACAAAGCGGCAGATCAGCTCCCGGGTCATGGTGTGGTCGCTGATGACGCCGTCCTTCAGCGGGAAGATGGCGGAAATGTAGTTGGGGGTGCGGCCTACCATGGCCAGGGCCTTGTCGCCCGCCTCCAGCACGGAGTTCTTGCGGGTGTCCATAGCCACCACGCTGGGCTGGTTGAGCACCACGCCCTTGCCCTCCTGCGCGATGATGATGGTAGTCGTACCCAGGTCGATGCCGATATCGTTCTGTGCCATAAGTCGTTCGTTCCTTTCTCTTGTGCCTCTATCGTAAAAAGCCCGCCGGGCGGGCAAAAATCAGATCAGAGTTCAGTATAACATAGTTGCGGCAAAAAGTATACAAGTTTTGCAGCCTTTTGCGGGGTGCGGCAAAGTCCTGCCAACATGGGCAACGGCCTCGCCCTCAGATTCACGGCCTCGCCCTCTCAGTCACCTTCGGTGACAGCTCTCCCAAAGGGAGAGCCAAGGGCGTAACCGGAACGTTTCTTGCCTCTCCCTTTGGGAGAGGTGGCACGCCGTTAGGCGTGACGGAGAGGGCGAGGCCGCCGACCTGAGACACGGAAATCAACTTTTGCAGCTTGACCCGGAGCAAAAGTTGATCTCCGTGCAGCCTTCATTCCTCCACACGCACCTGCTCCGGCGGCAGCTCCGCCTGCAGCAGGGCGCACAGGCCGCTGTAACGCAGGTTCTGGCGCACATTGCTCATCATGCGGTTGGCCACGTCCCGCCGGCCCGCCACGATGCACAGCTTGCGTGCGCGGGTGACGCCGGTGTAGAACAGGTTGCGGTAACACAGGCGGGGCGGCACCTGCGCCACCGGCAAAATCACCGCCGGGAACTCGCTGCCCTGGCTCTTGTGCACCGTGATGGCGTAGGCGATCTCCAGTTCGTTGAGGTTCTCAGCCGGGTACACCAGCCGCCGGTCGTCCATGCGCACCACCATGGAGCGCTCTCTTGTGTTGATGCTCTCCACGATGCCGATGTCGCCGTTGTAGGCTCCCACGCCCTGTTCCCCGCCGATGCGCTGCCAGACGATCTCGTAGTTGTTGCGCACCTGCATCACCTTGTCGCCCACCCGGAACACCCGGGCCGCGCTCTGCAGCTGGGGTTTGCCCTTCTGCTCCGGGTTGAGCAGGTTCTGCAGCTCCACGTTCAGCGCCTGGGTGCCGGTGGGGCCCAGCTTTGTGGGGCAAAGCACCTGAATGTCCCGCACGGGGTCGAACCCATAGCTGCGGGGCAGCCGGGTGGTGACCAGATCGCACACCAGCTTCTGGGCGGCGTCGCCGTCCGCTTCGAGGAAGAAGAAATCGTCCGTTTTGCCGCCCTTCTGCAGCGGCTCGCCGCAGATGATGTGGTGGGCATTTTCCACGATGAGGCTGCGTTTGGCCTGCCGGAAGATCTCGTTGAGGCAGACGGTGGGCACGCACCCGGAGCGGATGATCTCGCCCAGCAGGTTGCCGGGGCCCACGCTGGGCAGCTGGTCGGCGTCGCCCACCATAATGATGCGGCAGCTGTAACGCAGGGCCGTGACCAGCGCCTGAAACAGCTTGACGTCCACCATGCTCATCTCGTCCAGAATGACCACATCGCACTTGAGCAGGTTCTTGTCGTTGTGGATAAAGCTGACCACGCCGCCGGTATAGTCCACCTCCAACAGGCGGTGGATGGTGCTGGCCTTGCGGCCGGTGAGCTCGCTCAGCCGTTTGGCGGCCCGGCCCGTGGGGGCGCACAGGGCCACCCGCTCGGCCTGATTTTCCAGCAATTGCAGGATGGCGTTCACGGTGGTGGTCTTGCCGGTGCCGGGGCCGCCGGTGAGCACCAGACAGTTCTCGGTCATGGCCTTGCGGATGGCTTCCCGCTGCAGCGGCGCATAGGCAAAGCCCTGGGTCAGTTCCAGCACCTGCAGGTTCCGGTCCAGGTCACGGGCGGTGTTCTTGCCCCGCCGGGCCAGAATGGCCAGCCGGTGGGCAATGTCCTGCTCGGCGGCCAGAAGGTCCGGCAGGTAGATGTAGGGCACGCCGTCGAACATCTTCACGCAGAGTTCTTCGGTCTCGATGCACTTGTCCAGCGCACGGGCCAGCTTTTCCGGCGGCTGGTGGATGAAGTTGGAGGCGGTTTCCAGCAGTTGGGCCCGGGGCAGGCAGGTGTGGCCGTTGCCCGCGTTGTGGCGCAAAGTGCGCAGCAGAGCGGCTTCCAGCCGCTGGGCGCAGTCGCCCTCCATGTGGTAATACTGGGCGATGCTGTCGGCGTGGCGGAAGTCCAGCTGCAGCGGCTCCCCGCACAGCAGGTAGGGGTTGGCCGAAATCGCCTGCATGGCCCCCGGCCCGAACGCCCGGAACACCTCCATGGCCTTGCGGGGGCCGATCTCGAACTGTGCCAGATAGGCGATGAGCTCCCGCATGCCGAACATCCGCTTGAACTCCTGCTGGATGCGGTCGGCCTTGTCCGGTGAGATGCCGGGCACCTGAGTGAGCCGGGCGGGGTCGTTGGCAATGACCTCCAACGCCTCGGCCCCGAACAGGTCGATGATCTTGTCCGCCGTCTTGGCCCCGATGTAGGGCAGCGACCGGCTGGCAAGGAAGGCGTACACGGCTTCCAGATCCTTGGGCATGTCCGTCTCGCACTCCTGCGCGTGGAACTGCCGGCCGTAGGTGGCGTGGTTCTCGTACCGGCCGCGGCAGATGACGCTTTCCCCGGCGTGCAGCTCCCCCACGACGCCGCACACCACGGTGATGACCCCGCCGCCGGACACCTCGAACACGGTGTAGCCGTTGTCGGCGTTCTCGTAGATGATATCTTCCACCGTGCCTTCCAGCTGTTCCAGCTCCTGTTCTGCCATCTGCTCACCTCCCTGTTTGCATAATTATTTATAGTATAGCCTTTTTCGGCAGATTTGTAAATCTGGAAGTTCGCGCCCGGCTGCTCCGGTTTGCCCGCGCTGACCAATACCGCAGCTCATGTTAGCATCTCCTAATTTGTGGCAAATTCATGTCAAAATGGTAACAGTTCCTGTTTCATCGTGAAAAATGCCAGCAAAGGCTTTGATTTTTTGTCAAAGTTTCCGTATAATCATCTCCAAACCAATCGGCCCGACCGGTTGGTTCATTGAAACACGAAAAAAGGAGTACATCTCATATGAAACTCAAGAATGTTGCAATCGCTGCTGCCGCTCTGGCACTGGCTGTCGGCATGACCGCCTGCGGCAGCTCTTCTTCCACCGCTGCTTCCTCCTCTGTGGCATCTTCTGCTGCCGCATCCAGCGAGGCTGCAAGCTCTGAGGCTGCTTCCAGCGAGGCTGCCGAGCCCACCACTGCCGAGTACACCGTGTACAACACCACCGGTTCCAAGGTCACCGATCTGTACCTGTACGAAGTCGGCTCCGAGGACAAGGGCGACAACCTGGCAGGCGACGGCCTGGCTGACGGCGACAGCGTGGTCATCACCCGCGACGAGGATGCCGACAAGCAGGCTGACCTGACCTATGTGCTGGAGTTCACCACCGAGGACGGCCAGACCCAGGCCTTCGAGACCCTGCACTACGAGACCACCCCGATCTCTCTGAAGAGCGTGGATGCCGCCGCAGGCGCTACCCCCATCGCTTTCGCTGCTCCGGAGCAGTAAGTCAGCGTCGTAAACCGACTTTTCTGCCTTAAAACAAAAGCATCTGCAACCTTCCGCCTCCAATGGCGGGATCCGTTGCAGATGCTTTTTTGTTTGAACAGGCTCGCCCTCTCAGTCTCGCATTCGCTCGCCAGCTCTCCCAAAGGGAGAGCCTCTGGCGTAACCATAAAGCTCACCGCATTGCCAAGGGCTCTCCCTTTGGGAGAGCTGGTATGCCCGGCAGGGCATGCCTGAGAGGGCGTACTATCAGCCCCTTGCCGCCTGCTGCGCATCGGCCTGTTTTTCGTTCTGCAGGCGCTTGCGCACCACGATGTAGGCCGGGATGAGGAAGAAGCAGGCAAAGAACCATGCCACCGGGCTTGCGATGCAGGCCGCAAAGTAGCCCCACAGCGGCACGAACCAGAAGCCCACCATGGCGCGGGCCACCATCTCGGCCACACCGGCAAACATGGCAAGGCCCGAATAGCCCAGCCCCTGGATGGTGTAGCGATAGATGATGAGCACCGCCAGTGGGATGTAGAACACGCTGTTCCAGAAGATGAAGCTCTGGGCGTTGGCCATGATGGCGGTCTCCTCGGCGTTCAGGAACAGGCCGATGAGCAGCTTATCCGTGAACCGCAGGATGAGGAAGGACGCCACACTGTACACGCAGCCGATGCCCAGCGCCGTGTACACGCCGCGGTCCACCCGCTTGAGGTCGTGGGCACCCATGTTCTGGCTGGCATAGGTGGTCATGGCGGTGCCGATGCTCTCCAGCGGCACGCTGAGGAACTGCGCCGCCTTGCTGCCGGCGGTCTGTGCGGCCACGATGTCGCTGCCCAGACCGTTCACGGCACCCTGCAGCACCACAGAGCCGATGGCGGTGATGCTGCACTGCAGGCCCATGGGGATGCCCATGCTGCACAGCTTTGCGCAGTGGGGCAGGCTGAATTTACCTTCCTCCCTGCTCCAGCGCAGCTCGGGGTAGTGGCGCAGGATGTACAGCAGGCTGCCCGCACCGGCCACGCCCTGGCTGAACACGGTGGCAAAGGCCGCGCCGAACACGCCCATGCGGAACACGATGATGCAGGCAAGATCCAGCCCGATGTTCAGGAAGCTGGCCACCAGCAGGAAATACAGCGGGCGTTTGCTGTCGCCCAGCGCGCGCATCAGGGCACTGGTGACATTATATAATAAGGTGAAGGGGATGCCCGCAAAGATGGTGCGGATGTAGACGTCGGCCAGGTCGATGATGTTGTCGGGGGTGTTGGTCCACACCAGCACGGCGCGGGTGAGCGCCACGGTGACCACCGTGAGCACCGCCGCGAACAGCAGCGACAGCCACACAGTGTTGGCCGTGTAGCGGCGCATCTCTTTATAGTCCTTGGCACCGAAGGTCCAGGAGATGGGGATGGAGAAGCCGCAGGCAATGCCGTTGACGAAGCCCAGCACCAGATAGTTCAGGCCGCCCACGCTGCCCACGGCCGCCAGCGCTTCCACGCCCACAAAGCGGCCCACGATGATGGTGTCGGCCAGGTTGTAGAACTGCTGGAACAGGCTGCCCAGCATCAGCGGCACTGCAAAGGCAAGGATCAGCTTCAGCGGGCTGCCCTGCGTCATATCCTTGGTCATAGTTTTCCTCCCATCCATGCAAAAAAGAGCCGTTGCTCTGCATTTTTGCCGTGAAAAACGCCCTGCCGGAAAGAGGCAGGACGTTGTGTACATTCATGAAAGGTATTATAGCCGAGGCAAGCGCATTTTACAAGATTTGCATTGCATCAACATTTCCGTTTTTTTGCCGGAAGAATTGGTTATTTTGCGAAATCCTCTCCCTGCTCCAGCAGTTTTTGCAGCACATCTTCCGGGCGGGGGTGTGTGGTTTTTGTACTTTTCCAGCAGAGGCGCAGAGGCGCAGCCGCACCGGACATGATGCAGGGTGTGCCCACGATATCCAGCATAGGCACATCGTTGTAGTTGCCGCCGCACAGTTGGCGATGTCCTCCGGCACGCGCACTATTATAAAAGGAAGAAAAGTGTGTCAGAACTGTAAAAGATAAATCATTTTAACTATTTTTCTTGACTTATCCAACGATTCAGCTATAATGGTCGTGTTCCGAATCCCTCAATCATTTTAGCTATTTAAAAAAACATCCAACATACAAAAGGAGAACACTACCATGACTTTTGAAGAAATGAAGAAGATCGTTGTCGATACCCTGAACTGCGACGAGGACAAGGTGACTATGGAGGCCAGCCTGACCGAGGATCTGGAGGCCGACAGCCTGGACGCTGTGGAGCTGAACATGGCCCTGGAAGATGCCTGCGGCGTGTCCGTGCCCGACGAGGAGCTGGCAAAGCTCAAGACCGTGGGCGACATCTACAACTACATCACCGCACACATCTGAGGCAGCAGACCATGAACGATATCCGAGACCTGTTCCCCGGCCGGATGCGGGAGCGCACCTTCCAGCTCAAGGCCCGGCGGGATGCCGGGGCCGTCTGGCACGAACCACAGTTCGTGGAGTGCAAGCAGTGCGGCCGCCGCACCACCCGCACCCTGTGGACGAAAAGCCTTTACGTCTGCCCCAACTGCGGCTACCATATGCCCATCGGCGGCTACTACCGGCTCAGCCTGGTGCTGGACCACGGCAGCTTCCGGGAATTGGATGCCGACCTGCCCGCGCAGGATGTGCTCCAGTTCCCCGGCTACCCGGAAAAGCTGACCGCCGCCCAGAATAAGACCGGCCTGCATGAAGCCGCCGTCACGGCAACCGGCCGCATCGGCGGGGTGGCCTGCGTGGCCGCCGTGCTGGACAGCCGGTTCTTCATGGGCAGCATGAGCACCGCCGTGGGCGAAAAGATCACCCGCGCCGTCGAGTACGCCGCTGCCAAACGCCTGCCGCTGGTCATTTTCTCGGCAAGCGGCGGCGCACGGATGCAGGAGGGCATTTTCAGCCTGATGCAGATGGCCAAGACCAGCGCTGCTATCCAGCGCTTTTCCGCCAAAGGCGGGCTGTACGTCAGCGTGCTCACCCACCCCACCACCGGCGGCGTGACCGCCAGCTTTGCAAGCCTGGGCGACATCATGCTGGCCGAGCCGGGGGCGCTGATCGGCTTTGCCGGGCCCCGTGTCATTGAACAGACCATTGGCGAAAAGCTGCCCGCCGGGTTCCAGCGCAGTGAATTCCAGCTGGAACACGGCTTTGTGGATCAGGTGGTGCCCCGCGACCAGATGCGGAGCACCCTGATCCAGATCCTGCAGCTCCATGTGGGAGGAAAACACGAATGATCAAGGAAATTCTGGAGCAGCTGGCTCCGCTGGATGCACAGATCACCGCCCTGAAGGGCAGCGGCGACGACATGGAAGCCATCACGGCCCACGCCGCCGAGCTGGCAGAGCTTGCCGTAGAGGAGGACGAGATCCTGCGTGCCTGCGGCCCGCTCACCGCCGAGGATCGGGTCTTTCTGGCCCGGCACCCGGACCGCCCCCACATTGACGAGACCATCTCCGCCCTGTTCACCGATTTCTTCGAGCAGCGGGGCGACCGCCAGTGCAAGGAGGACCCCGCCATCCTGGGCGGTGTGGCCCGCTTCCACGGCATGCCGGTGACCGTCATCGGCCACCGGAAGGGCTCCACGCTGGAAGAGAACCTTGCCTGCAATTTCGGTATGCCGGGGCCGGAGGGCTACCGCAAGGCCCTGCGCCTGATGAAGCAGGCTGAAAAGTTCGGCCGGCCCATCATCACCTTCATCGACACGCCGGGCGCTTACCCCGGCAAGGACGCCGAGGAGCGGGGCCAGGGCGAAGCCATCGCCCGCAACCTGATGGAGATGAGCGGCCTGACCGTGCCGGTCATCGCCGTCGTCACCGGCGAGGGTTCTTCCGGCGGTGCGCTGGCACTGGGCGTGGCAAACCACATCCTCATGCTGGAAAACGCCGTATACTCGGTGCTCAGCCCGGAGGGCTTTGCCAGCATCCTGTGGAAGGACGCCTCCCGCAGCGGCGAAGCCTGCGAGATGATGAAGCTGACCGCACAGGACCTGTACCAGGACGGCATCGTGGAGGAAGTGATCCCGGAGCCGGTGGGCGGTGCCCAGCGCGGGCACGCAGCTCTGTTCGAGCATCTGGACGCCGCCCTGCGGGCACACCTGAAAGAGCTGTGCCGCATGAACGGCCGGGCCCTTGCCGACCAGCGCTACAAAAAATATCGTCAGATCGGAGAAATGAAGAACGCATGAAGGGCTTACAGCTGATAGCCACCGGCGGCGCACTGCCCGGCCGGACGGTCACGAACGAGGAGCTGAGCCGCACCGTGGACACCACGGACGAGTGGATCACCTCCCGCACCGGCATCCGCACCCGGCACTGGTGCACCGAAACGGAATCCGCCGCCACGCTGGCCATCGCCGCGGCAAAACAGGCGCTGCAGCGCAGCGGCCTTGCCCCGGCAGACATCGCCTGCTGTGTGTGCGCCACCCTGTCGGCTCCGGATGCCACTCCCAGTGTGGCCTGTCAGGTACAGGCGGCGCTGGGCCTGCCGGAGGACCGGCCTGCGCTGGACGTCAACGCGGCCTGCTCCGGCTTTTTGTACGGCACCGCCGTGGCGCGGGGTCTGCTGGCAACGCTGGGCGGGCAGTATGCACTGGTCATCGGGTGCGAAGCCCTTTCCCGCCTGATGGATCCCGCCGACCGCTCCACCTGCGTCCTCTTCGGGGACGGAGCCGGGGCGGCCATTTTCCGGCTGGCCGACACCCCCTTTGCCATCACGCTGGGGGCCCGGGGCAGCGATGTCCTGCACGCCGGCGGGCCAAACCGGAACGGTTCTGCACCCATCACCATGGACGGCAGGGCCGTGTTCCGCTTTGCGGTGGACGCCTTGCCCCGCTGCCTGCACACCGTGCTGGAAGAGACCGGCCTGACCCTCGACGCACTGTCCTGGGTGGTCTGCCATCAGGCCAACAGCCGCATCATCGACCACTGTGTGCGGGCCCTGAAAGCCGATCCGGCCAAGTTCTACAAGAACATGGACCGCCACGGCAACACCAGCGCCGCCAGCATCCCGGTGGCCCTGAACGAGCTGGCCGAGGCCGGGCAGCTGCAGCCGGGGCAGACGATCGCCTGCATCGGCTTTGGCGGCGGCCTGACCTGGGGCGGCATGATCGTGGAATACGACCCTGCAAGATTTTAACAGGCTCGCCCTCTCCGTCACGGCTTACGCCGTGCCACCTCCTCCCCTTTTTGGCTTCGCCATCTTCCCCCGGCCGGGGGAAGTCTTTCAAAGGGAGAGGCAAGAGCCTTACCGCAACGTTCTTGGCTCTCCCCTTGGGAGAGCTGGCGCGACAGCGCCTGAGAGGGCGAGGACGTTGAACAATAAGAGTCACTTTTATGAAACTTTTAAATGAAATTTTAGGGACCAGATATCCCATCATCCAGGGCGGCATGGCCAACATCGCCACCGGCGAGTTTGCCGCCGCCTGCTCCAACGCGGGAGCGCTGGGCATCATCGGCGCGGGCGGCATGAACGCCGACACCCTGCGCGAGAACATCCGCCGCTGCAAGCAATTGACGACCAAGCCCTTCGGCGTGAACATCATGCTGATGCACCCGCAGGCCGACGAATTTGCAAAGATCGTGGTGGAAGAGGGCGTGCAGGTGGTCACCACCGGTGCCGGCAACCCCGGCAAGTATGTTCCCATGTGGAAAGCCGCCGGTATCAAGGTGATCCCGGTGGTGGCAGCGGCCGTGCTGGCAAAGCATCTGGAGCCGCTGGGCATCGACGCCGTCATTGCCGAGGGCACCGAGAGCGGCGGCCATGTGGGCGAGATGACCACCATGGCGCTGGTGCCCCAGGTAGTGGACGCGGTGCACGTTCCCGTCATTGCAGCGGGCGGCATCGCAGACGGCCGTCAGCTGGCGGCTGCGATGGCACTGGGTGCCTGCGGCGTGCAGGTGGGCACCTGCCTGCTGGTGAGCGAGGAGTGCCCCATCCACGAAAACTACAAGGCGGCCCTTCTCAAGGCCAAGGACAGTGATACCATCGTCACCGGCCGCAGTGTCGGCGCACCGGTGCGTGTGCTGAAAAACCGCATGAGCCGCGAGTACGTCCGGCAGGAAAAGGCCGGGGCCGACAAGATGGAACTGGAAAAATACACCCTCGGCAGCCTGCGCCGGGCCGTGTTTGAGGGCGACACCACCACCGGCAGCCTGATGGCCGGTCAGGTGGCCGGGATGCTCCACGAGGTGCGCCCCGTAGCCGACATCCTGAACGACCTGTGGGAAAGCGGGAGGCAGCGCATCGCCGCGCTGAACGAGCTATGCTGACCCTTGCCGGAAAGGCCCTGCCCGTGCCCATCCTGCAGGGCGGCATGGGCGTGGGCGTCTCTCTGGGCGGGCTGGCCGGTGCCGTGGCGGCCTGCGGCGGCATGGGGTGCATCTCCACCGCCGATGCAGGCTACCGGGAGCCGGATTTTGCCCGCGACCCCGTAAGCGCCAACCACCGCGCCCTGACTGCAGAGATCCAGAAAGCCAAAGCCCTTGCCAAGGGCGCGGGACTGGTGGCCATCAATGCGATGGTGGCCACCCAGGACTATGCCGCTGCCATCCGCACCGCGGTAGAAGCGGGCGTGGACGCGGTGGTGTCCGGTGCCGGCCTGCCGCTGGAGCTGCCCGGCCTTGTGGGCACGCGGGAGGTGGCCATTGCGCCCATCGTCTCCAGTGCCAGAGCCGCCCGGCTCATCCTGCGCCGCTGGGCCAAGGAGTTTGCCCGCACCGCCGACTTTGTGGTCATCGAGGGCTGCAAGGCAGGCGGGCATCTGGGCTTTGCCGAGGCCGACCTGCTGGCAGGCAGCTGCCAGACCCTGGACGAGATCCTGCCGGAAGTGCTGGCCGAGGTGCAGCCCTATGAGGCGCAGTTCGGCCATGCCATCCCGGTGTTCGTGGCAGGCGGTGTGTACACCGGGGCCGACATGGCCCACTATACAAAGCTGGGGGCCGCCGGGGTGCAGCTGGCCACCCGGTTCATCCCCACCTACGAGTGCGATGCCAGCCAGACCTACAAGGACGTGCTCCTGGCCGCAAAGCCGGAGGATGTGCGCATCATCCACAGCCCGGTGGGCATGCCGGGCCGGGCGCTGAACACCCCGCTGGTGCAGGCACTGGCCAAGGGCAAACGCTTTGCGCCCCGGCACTGCGCCCGCTGTTTAAAGACCTGCGACCCCGCCAAGGTGCCCTACTGCATCACCCACGCCCTCATCGAAGCGGTGAAGGGCAATGTAGAAGAGGGGCTGTTCTTCTGCGGGGCCAACGTGGGCCGACTGGACCGGATGTACACCGTCCGGGAACTGATGGACGAATTGACCGCCGAATGGAGGCATGACCTATGAAACTTGCTGTTCTATATGCCGGTCAGGGTGCCCAGCACCCCGGCATGGGCAAAGAATTTTACGAAAGCTCCCCCGCCTTCCGGGCCGCCTTCGACAGCGCGGCGCTGGATTTTGACCTGCACCGCGTCTGCTTTGAGGACCCGGACGGCGTTCTGAATCAGACCGAATACACCCAGCCCTGCATGGTGGCCTTTGCCTGCGGCGTCACCGCCGTGCTGGCCGAGCAGGGCGTGCAGCCCGCTTACGCTGCCGGGCTTTCGCTGGGCGAATACTCCGCGCTGGAAGCTGCCGGGGTGTTCACCG
>CABQHF010000011.1 GCA_902463905.1 uncultured Faecalibacterium sp.
AAAAAAATGGTATACTAATACAACGAACTGAACGGAGAAAGGAGGCGCGCAGCATGGCACCCGCCAAAGAGCGCCCGGCGACCAAAACCATCGCCACCAACCGCGAAGCGCGCCACGAGTATTTCGTTCTGGAAGCGCTGGAGACCGGCGTTGAACTCAAGGGCACCGAGGTCAAAAGCCTGCGGGCCGGCGGGGTCAACCTGAAGGACAGCTGGGTGGACATTGAGGATGGTGAGTTGCTGGTAAAGGGCATGCACATTACGCCCTATGATCACGGCAACATCTTCAACCAGGATCCCATGCGCGTCCGGCGTTTGCTGGCACATAAAAACGAGATCCGGCGGTTGCACCAGCAGTGCAAGCTGCAGGGGTACACGCTGGTGCCGCTTTCGCTCTATTTCAAACATGGCCGCGTGAAAATGGAACTGGGCCTTTGCAAAGGTAAAAAGCTCTACGATAAGCGTGCCGATGCCGCCCAGCGCGACGCCAAGCGCTCCATCGACCGCGCCATGAAATCCAACGGCAAGTACTATTGATCGTTTCAGACTGTTTCCTGAAGCGAAACTTTTCCTGTTTTCTGTGCGCTGCAAGGTGCACTTTTTATGGGGGCGTAAAGGTTTCGACGGGGGGAGCGAGGTCTGGGCAGCGGGTAGCAGCGGAGGAACTGCTCTATAACTCCTCCAAAAAAATTAACTGACAACAATAATTATCAGTTGCTCGCAGCCTGAGTGCTGCGCGTTCCGCCCACTCTTGTGTCGTGTGGGGCCGGGGCGTCCTTTAGACACAGCACCTGAACGGACCTAAGCTTTGCGGACCGGCAGGAACTCATGAAGCTACCAAAGCGCTAGCCTGACGATCGGCGTGGCGCGGCGGGAATGTTGTAGATCGCCTGCACCCGGAGACACCTACACTGAACTCTTTTCGGACATGGGTTCGACTCCCATCGCCTCCACCACAAAAAAAGAAGCGTCAATTCGTTAAGAATTGACGCTTCTTTTTATTCTTTGGTTACACTTTTGGTTACACTTTTACTTATTGATCTGGCTCTTCAGCCGGTCATAGGTCTTGTCGGCCTCCAGCGCGGCAGCGGTAAAGCTGTTGTTCTTCCACCACGCAATCAGCGCGGCCACGGTGGTGATGCCTGCGGTCACCAGCTGCTCCACGGTGGCGCTCTCGATGGGCAGCACGGGCTTGCCGCAGGACGACAGAATCTGGATGGTCAGTGCCAGCAGCAGGCAGGCGGTGCGGGCGATGGTACCGGCGGAGATCTTGTTGTTCAGGTTATTCATGGTTTGTCCTTTCTCTTTCGTGTTCGTTGGCTTCTAAATCTGCGATGCGGTGGTTGGCCACCTCAATGTCGCGCTGGATCACGGGGATCTTCTCCGCAAAGCCGTTGTGCTTGCGCACCTCGCGGGTCAGCTCCTCGATCTTGTACTCCATCACGGCATTGCTCTTGCTGTTGGCGATCATCACGCCGATCAGCGTGATGGCACCCGTGATGAGGGCAGCGATAACGCTCTCCATTGGTCTCACCCCCTCACAGCGTCCATCTGCTCTTTTTGGCGCGGGTGTCCACATGCACCCAGCCCTTGGCGCGTCCGGCCTTGACGGGGTAGCGGCCCACGCCGCCCCAGTCCGGCATCAGGCTCTCGGTGTAGGCGGCCACGGCCTCCACGGTGGTGTCCGCCACCTGGATGTCCGCCGCCCGGCCCAGCAGGTGCTGGCTGCTCTTGGCTCCACCCACGGCCGCGTTGTGGGCCGCCGTGCGGTAGCCGCTGGTGATGGTGACCGCCTTGCCGAAGTGCTCCCGGATGGCCTGCAGCAGCACCACAAGGGTCTGGTCGATCATGATAGCGTCGCTGCCGTCGCGGCACCGGAACTCCCGCACCTTAAAGCCCGGTGCCAGCTGCCTGGCCCCGTCCTTGGCCAAGGAATACTCTTTGATTGCCATAGGCTCACTCCTCACTCTTTTCGCCGGTCTTTTCGGCCAGCAGCTCAGACAGCTCTTTATACTCGTCCTCGGTGATGCGGCCGAGGGCGTAAAAAACATCAATTTTTTCCGCAAGGCCAGCGGTCTGGCCGCGCTCGATCAGGCGTTTACAGGTACGATACAACATAGTTTACCTCCTTATGCGTTTGTGTCGGTGATGCCCAGTTCCAGCATCGTCATCCTATACTCATGGTCCACTGCCATGGCGTCCGTGTCGCTCTGGGCCGTCTGCAGCGCCTTGATTGTGTCCGGCAGAGCCTCCCGCTCGGCCTGCTTCCGGGCCGCCTCTTCCTGCGCGGCCAGCTCTTCGGCGGTCGGTTGGGGTGGTACCGTGCCCGCCTCGTACACCATGTAGGTGCCGTCTGCCAGTGCAACGCCCCAGTAGTGCTGGCCGGGCTGTGCGGCATCGTTGTGCTCGCTCACGGCCTGCGCAATGGCGGTGTAATCGGCTTTTGCCGCCGGAGCGGTGTAACCGGGCTTGATTTTAGTGTCCATACAGTGCCTCCTTATCCAATCACATTGCCGCTCTCGTCCACAAGCACCTCTTGCGGCAGCACCAAAATTGGGCGGTAGCGGTAGCTGGACTTTGCGCTGTTACCCTTTAACGCCCCGTCTGCGGTAACATACGCCGCCTTACTCGGGGTCCATCCACCGCTCGTAGGCGTCCGGGTCCAGTAAGGCCGGGACCATTTTCTTCTGGCTGTTGCCTCGGTACGAAAGTAGCTCAGCGCCGCACCCTCTTTATATGTGTTGGTCAGGGCTCCATTCAGTTCCGTGATACTGGGCAGAAAGACCTTTGTCACCAGGCCATCCGCCCCCTCTCTCCGGTCCTCCTCCATAGGGAAGCTGTCGGTGCCCATATATGGGATCCGCACCTTCTTGATCAGCGGCTTGATATCCGCTTTGATCATCCCGAAAAACGTGTTTTCCAGGTACGCTCGTGAATCGGAGTTCCCGTATCCGGTACCGTTGGATTTATAAACCCCCGTGAACCTTGCAGAGTTGCACAGCAGCCACGTTCCAGAGCAGCTTGCGTCGTACATATCACCCGGCAAACCCTGATGCACAATGATCCATTCTGTACGGATGTTATCTACGTCAAAAAACACATTTTTGCCAACCGGTTTATTTCCCAAGGGCGTGCCGCTCTGGTAGACGAGCCGGGCTTGACCATTTATGCCGACGTACACCTTTTGCACCTGCCGGGCCTGACCGCCCACGCCCACATAGAGTTTGGACATTTTGTGTGCCGTGCTCCCGGCACCGAGATAGATGCTCATGCGCCCACCTCCTTATGCGTACACCAGCAGGACAGTGCCTGTGTCGAGGGCGCTGCCCACGCCGGGGTCGGTGGTCTGCGCCTTTACCGTAAAGCCGTTGACGCTGGTCACGCTCAGGGTGCCGTCATTTGTCACGCCGAGGCCAGCGCCCACTTTTACGGAGCCTAGCTGGTCAGCCGTGGCAGGCGTGCCGAATTTTTGGTCGGCTTCTTTCTGGCTGTACACTTCCGTTTTCGAGTAGGTCTCCTCCCGGCTGTACACCTCCGTCTTTGCGTAGGTCTCGTTCTTGCCGTAGGCACCCACATCCGACGCCGTCAGGGCCGTGTTCTTCCCCGTGCCGCCGTGTTCCACGCCCAGCACGCCGGTCATGTCGGTCAGCACTGTGGTGTCCTTGGTCTGCAGCGTCCGGGTGCTGCCGTCGCCCATGGTCAGGGTCAGCGTCCGGCCGGTCAGCTGGATGCTTTTCACATAGCCCGCACTGTCCTCCGGCACTGCGCCCACGTCCCCGGCTGTCAGGGTCACCGCACCGCCCTTGCCGTTCACGCTCTTCACCGGCCCGTCCTCCGGTGCCGTCTTTTCTGCCCGCTCAGCTGCCGCCTCGGCCCGGTCCGCGTCCCGTGCCACAGCCTCCTGCGCTGCCCCGGCCTGTCCGGCTGCCGTCACCGCTGCCGTCTGCGCCGCCTCTGCCCTCTGTGCATCCTTCGCGGCCGCGCCTGCGCTGTTCCGCGCTTCCTGCGCGCTGGTCGCCGCGCTGTTCGAGTACGCCAGCACCCGCGCCACAAAGGTCTCGTACTGCGTCGGGCTGATCTCCGCGTCGCCGTCCGTTGCCAGCGTCTCGTAGCAGTCGTATTTTGCCGGCCGTGTCAGCGCCCGGAAGCCGTCCTCGCCCAGGGCCAGCAGCATCCAGCTGCCGCAGCTCGACGCGGTAAACTCCTTGCCCACCGTGCAGCTGGCGTTTTCGTCCAGCAGGATGGGTGCCGGCAGGCTGCCGTCCTGCCGCTGGATGTGCAGCGTGATGCTCTTACCTTTCCAGCTTGCGGGCAGGCTGAACTTCAGCGTCTCCACGTTCGCACTGGACTGTCCGCCCAGATGCAGCACCCGCATTTCCGGAGCAAACTCCACCCCGCCGAAATGCTTTTCCAGGATCTTCACCTGCATGGTCTTGTCCTCCTTCCGTTTTTCTTCCAGTGTACCGCCCTTCTTCCCGCGCTGAAACTGCGTACTTTTTAACAGCAACACCCCGGCAGGCCATGTGATGTGCCCGCCGGGGTGCTTTCTATTGGTGACAAATCGTCACCGGATGGCTGCCACTTGGTTGGCACTTGGTTGGCATCTGGTCGTCACCGCAGCAGTGCATACGGGTCCTCTTCCGGTTCCGCCTGTGCCGCCTTCTCTGCCGCTTTTTCCCACTGCGTAAAGGTCTTTTCCGTGTACAGGGCGTTTCCGTCCGTGTCGGTCAGGGCCAGCAGCACGTCGGCCAGCTGCTGCTTGTCCGCATCGCTGCCCGCCAGATACTCCGGCTTTGCCAGCTCGGTCAGCTTGCTCTTC
Organism: uncultured Faecalibacterium sp.; assembly: GCA_902463905.1. Classification (GTDB taxonomy): domain Bacteria; phylum Bacillota; class Clostridia; order Oscillospirales; family Ruminococcaceae; genus Faecalibacterium. Next base: position 4,819 of record CABQHF010000011.1, read on the forward strand.
ACGCTGGTGGGAGTACGACCGGCTTTCACCAGCCGGTCGTACTCGGCCTGCACGTCCTGTGCCTTCCGGCTGTCCACCGCCTCGCTCAGGTCCGCGTACATGTCGCCTGCGTCGCCCTTCAGCAGCTCGGTCTCCAGTGCATTCACCGCGCCCGTCACACAGTCGATCACGGCCTCCCGCTTCGGCGCGTCCTCCTTCACATTCTTCCGGATGCCCAGCACGTCGTATAGGGCTTCGATGGTCTCTGTCTCCAGCCGGTACCGCTCGGCTTCGTTCCCTTCCATCTGTGCCTTTGCCGCCGCCCGGGTGTCGGCGTCGTACTTCTTCAGCCGGGTCTTCAGCTGCTTGTAGATCTCGCCCTCCTTGCCCATGGCCACCAGCTTTTCCACCGCCGCCTGTGCTTCGTCCGCGTCTCCGCTGGCATAGGCGTTGTACAGCCGGTCATACTGCCCGGTGGCGCTCTCCGGCAGGCTGTTAAAACTGAACTTTCCGCCGTGCGCCACGTTCTGCGCATCGTCCCAGTACCCGCGCACTGCGTCCACCATCTTCCGGCCGTTGCCGTAGGGCACACCCACGATCTCAAAGCCGTTTTCGATCAGGGCCATGCCCTTCTCCATCAGCTTCTTGTGGTGCTTTTCCAGCTCCGCCTCGTCCATCTCGCTGGTGTCCTTCTTCAGCTCCGCCGTAAACTTCACCACATCCGACGCCATGTCGTTTACTGCGCTGATGTTCGTGGCGCTGATCACGTCATAATCCTTGCCCTGGATAGTATTGTCGATCAGGCTGTACAGCTCGTTGCCCCACAAAAAGTTTCCCATCGTGCTCTCGGTGGACAGCGAGAAAAAGCGGCTCACCATGCTCTTCAGGGTCACGTCGCCGTTCTCGTCCTGCTCCCGGTCCCACCGATGCAGCAGGAAGTCCGCGCCGATCTTCATCATGGCAAACACCGCCACCTGCGCCGCCTGGCTCAGAATGGCCCGGTCCCGCTGCTTTGTCGCCCGCTGCAGCTCTGCCTTGTTCGCGTCGCTGGCGTCCGCCTTGTACCGCGCCGCCTGCGCTTTCCAGTCGCCCACCGCGTCGATCAGGATGCCCGCATTCTGGAAGCGCTGGGTGGTAAACATCGTAAAGGTCTTTACCATCTCGTCCGGGTTGCGCTGGATGCCTGCCCGCTGCATCACGGTGTAGTTCGGCTGGGTCTGCTCGATCACCTTCTGGTAGGTGCGGTTCACGGCCTCCCAGTATGCCGGGCTGCCGGTCTCGCCCGCGCCCTCGAATTCCGCCGCGTGGTTCTTCACATAGGCTTTGCTGCCCTCCCACAGGGCCGCCACCGTGATCTTGTCCATGCCGTTGATCCACCCGGTCAGCCATCCGGGCACCTTGTCCATGCCCTTCTGCACCAGCGTCTCCCGCTTGCCGATGCTCTGCAGCTCGCCTTTTCCGGTCCCGCGCTGCCGCCACTGCAAAAGCACGTCCCCGTGCTCTGCAATTTCTGCTTTCAGCGCTGCCTTCTGCTTCGGCGACAGGTTTTTCACAAAGGGCACTACCGCCGCCATGGTGTCCCCGCCCAGCACGGCCGCCGCCGTCGGCAGGCTCGCCGCCTGTGCAATGGCCACGCCGGGGTTCAGGGTCAGCACCGCCCCCGCGTAGTTGCCCCGCAGCGTGCTCAGCATCCGGCTCACGCCGTTGGAGCGGTGCCGCTGGGTGGTCTGCAGGTCGGTCAGCAGATCGTCCAGGTAGCTCACGGCCTTCGTGCCCCACTGCTCCTTGATCACGCCGTTTTTCAGGGTCTTCACGCCGTCCCGGGTCTCCACCCCTGCGTTCAGGATCTTCTGCACGTCCCGGATGGGCGCGGCCAGTCCCGCATAGGCTGCCGTGTCCCGCAGGCTCCGCTGCACCACACTGCTGCACTCTTCCAAAAGGATGGGCTTACTGCTCTTCACACGGTTCTTCAAAAAGCCCCGGCCCTCAATGGTCGCGTCCAGCTTCACGCCGTCGATCTCGGTCGCCAGTGCAGCCTTGTCCACCGCAATGGGGTAGTAGTTCTGCACGGTGGCCCGCTTGTAGCCAACCAGCTGTAGGCTCGTCTCGTTGATCAGCTTCGTGGTGTAGTTTCCAAAAAACTCCTTCATGTCCGCGCACCACGCCCGGTCGTAGTCGGTCATGGCCGCTTCCAGCGTGTTCAGGATGGTGTCCGCCATGGCTTCCCCGTGTCCGTCGCTCAGCATGCCCAGCTGCACCAGCTGTCCCTTCTGGTAGGCCTGCTCCACGTCGCCCTTGCTGTACAGCTGCGCATCCGGCACCACCATGCCGCCGGTCATCAGGTGCTCCCGGCTGTCCTTGTTCTGCAGGTGCATGTACAAACTGCACAGCTGCGCATGGGTCAGCGGCACCGCGTTGTGGTCCGTGTCTCTCAGGCCCACGTCCACAAGGTCCGCACCCGGCCCGGCAAAGGCCTGCGCTTCCTTGGCGTGCTTTGCGCCCGTCACGTCCGCAAACAGCTTCTCGCCCTCGATGGTGATCTTCGTCTGCCGTCGTTCAGCATCTGCCCGATCTTCTCCATCTGGCCGCCGTTCTTGTAGCCGCCCAGCATCCGCAGCACCCGCTCGGCCCCCAGCATGTCCAGGTTGTACTTGGTCAGCAGGTTCTGCAGCCCGTCCAGCGCCCCGCCGGGATGGTTGCCCTTGCTCAGTGTCACCTCATAGGCTGCCTCGTCCGCGATCTTGCTCACCTCTTCGGCCTTCGCAAGGCTCACGGTCTTGTTCTCGTTCCGGATCACATGCAGCGTCGCGCTGGTGATGGCCTTCAGCATCCGCATCTGGTCCACCGTCATGGGCAGGTAGGTGCGGCTCTCGGTCTCCCGGATCCGCTTGCGCAGCCGCTCCTGCAAGGCCAGTGCCTTCTCGCTGTAGGGCAGCGCCTCGGCTTCCGCCAGCTTTGCCTGTAAATCAGCCAGCTTTGCATCCTTCCACGCCGTCAGGTCGGTCTGTAGCATCGTGATCAGCTTCGGCACCCCGGTCTGCTCCCACTCGGTGGTCATGGCCGTGGGGCTGCCCTCGCTGCCCATGCTCGCCAGAATGCTGTTCTGCAGCCGCGTCAGCTGGTTCACAGCCCGGTCGTTCAGCACGGTCAGGTCGGCGATCTTTGCCACCTCCGCCGCCTGCACGATCAGCCGCTGGCTCACATACTTGCCCTTGCTCGGCCGCAGCACCATTTGGTTCAGCGCCGCCGCATCCTGCCGGATGCCCCGCTTCAGCTCGTCCATCTTCCGGCCGTCCCGTGCTTTCTGCACCCGCTTCTCCGCCACCCGCTTCGCAATGGCGATCTCCTCATCCCGCTGCTGGCGTGCCACCTCGGCGGCCAGTGCGTTCCGCTGCGCCTGCTTCTGCTGCCAGGCCTCGGCTTTCCGCTGGTTCTCTTCCTCCCATTCCATGATCTCGTTTTCCTGCACGATCAGGCTGTACTCCGCCCGGTCTGCCCGGCGCTGTTCGTCCCGCACCTGCCGGGCAAGGTCTGCGTTTTCGCCCCGCAGCTGCCGTACCTCCAGCCTCGCTTCGTCCCGCATCTGCTGCAGCTCGGTCTTCATCCGCTTGCGCTCTGCCTTCCATTCCCGCTCATAGCTTTCCCGCAGCACGGTCAGCTTCTCGTTCAGGTCGCCCACATTGCTCACGTCCACGCCCAGCAGTTCCAGGTTCGCGTCCAGCTGCTTTTCCGCTTTCGCGTTCCGCTTCTGCAGCTCGCTCACCTGCTGCACCTCGGCGTTTCGGCCCGCTGTGCGCTGGTTCTCGGCCAGCCGCCGGTTGAATTCCCGGCTCTGCACCTTCTGCACGCCCCGCAGGCTCTTTTCCACCTCGGCCGCCCGCGCCGCGTCTCCGGCTGCCGCCTTCGCCGCCGCAAGGTTGCTCTGCTGGATGCCCTCGAAGATAGCCTGTGCGTCCGTCAGTTGCGGCAGCTGCATGATGTCCCCGATGATCCTTCCCGCCAGTTCCATTCTGGCGTCCTCATACTCCGCCTCGTCCGCAAAGCGGCTCATGGTCTTCGGCTTGATGGCATCGTGCAGGTTCATCAGTACGTCCAGCCACTCAGTACTCTCGAAGCTCAGACTGCCTGCCACGCCCGCCTTCTCGGCTGCATCCTTCCACAATGCCCGCGCGCCGTCCGGCGTTCCGCCCACGGCCCGGTTGTCGTTCACAATGCTCTCGTACTGCTCCGCCGGGTTGCCGTCCCGCACGCCGTCGGCCTGCCGCAGGGCCACACCGTGGCTGCGGGCCTCGGCCACCGCCGCGCTCCAGTTGCCGTAGCGCTTCACCAGCTCCGCCTTGGCCTTGCCGGTCTTGTTCACGGTGTACTCCAGCCGGTGCAGCTCCGGGTATTCGTCCCACAGCTCACTGTTGCGGTAGGTCGCCCCGTCCAGCACCTCGCCCGCCAGCGTCTCGGCCAGCGCCTGGGCCTTTGTCATGTCCGCGCCGTCCGCTTTCAGGTAGTCCACCAGCACCCGGGTCTCGTTGGCCAGCTTTGCCCGGTCGGCCCGGCTGGCGTTGGCTTTCGTCCACCGCGCCGCCAGCCCGTCCAGGCTGTCCTGGCTCACCTTCACGCCCCGCGTCACCCCAAAGAACTGGCTCAGGGTGTCCATGGCCGCCGCCGTGTTCGCAATATCCCGGCTCGCCTGCCGCTGGTCGTTCTTCTTTGCCTCCCGGCTGGCCTGCTCCGCCAGCTGGAAACGGAACTTTGCAAGGCTGCTTTCCTGCGCCAGCTCTCCGGTCTTGTAATACTCCCGGATCTCCCGCACCACCTTGTCCGCATCCACACGCCCGCTGTATTCCTTGCTGGCGGCAACCCTGCCGTCTGCTGTGGAGATGTCCAGCGTGAACTGCCTGCGCTCGCCGCCCAGCTGCTCGGCCATTTTCCGGATCTGTTCCAGCTGCTGCGCCGTGGGGGCCGTGTCCGCCGAAATGTCCACGCCCGGTGCCTCGGCCATCACACGCACATTGCCGTCCAGCAAAAACTCATTCAGCGCTTCCGTGCCGTTCTTCACTTCCGCCGGGCCGAACACCTCCAGAATTTCCCGGTGGTCGGTGTCCCGGCTGCGGTCATTCTGGGCAAAGTCCAGCATCTGGCCGTCCGGCAGAATGTACCCTGCCCGCCGGAACTCTTCCGTCACGCCGAACTGTTCCTTTGCCAGCACCCGCCGGTACTCTGCGTTGCCGCCGTACTCTTTGGCCTTGGCATCGTAGGCACGCTGTGCGTCCTTGGCCTGGGCGTCCTTCCGCTGCTGCAGACGCTCATTGGCTGCTTTCATCTGCTCCGTCAGGGCACTGTCCCGCTCTTCCAGCGCGGCCAGTCGGCTGTTGTACTCCTTGCGCTTTGCAAGGTAGTCCTGGTATTCTGCGCTGTCCCGGTAGGCCTTGCCCTCTGCAGAAAAAACGCCCAGCGCCTTTTTCTTTGCCTCGATCCGCTGCACTTCGGCACTGTTCAGCCATGCGCTGCGTTCTTCCTTCAGGGCACTGCGCTGCTTGGTCAGCTGCTGCTGTTCGGTGCGCAGCTTTGCCAGCTCATCCTGCTCCGCCAGCTGATAGCGCACATTTTTCTGCACAGCTGCATTGTTTTCCTTGCTTTCGGCAGAGGTTTGTGCTATAGTAGTGTCAGAAGATACTTCCTGAGCATCCGCAAGGGTGCTCCGCACAGCTTTCGGGAGCTGTGTGGGAGTATCTTCTTTTTTTGTCATATTTCCCTCAGTGTCAAACGTCACATAGCTTCCATCTGTCCAGCATACCTCATGAACATAGAAATTCTTCATGCCATTCTGCCGGGTGTATTCTCTTACAATCACGCCTTCATACAGCTTTGTTCCGTCAATTTCGACGGGCGCTGCAAAGACATAAGTATCATACCCTCGTCCCTGCCAGTTTTGCTCATACCCGATTTGCTTTCCTTTTTGAATTACTTCGGGGACTGCAGCAACCGCAACCTGTTTTGCTTTGCTGTTCCCATGCTGCACCGTTGCACGTGCACCGCTCTTTGTCAACTCCACCGTTCCGAAGTTTTCACGAATCACTTTGTTTCCTATAGAATCAAAGAATTCTTCAACATTGGAAATGTTTTCGTTTCGCGTTTTTCCGAAAGACACCTCTGTTCCTTCGATTGTCGCCACCGGTTTCATTTCTTCCAATTCGTCCAGATGGCCGTTCATCTGCTCCACCAGAGAATCTTTTCCCTCGTGCAGCTGGAACCGCACCCCCTGCGCCGCACCCTCACTCTTGAGGGCTGCGGCGTTTTCTTTTGCCGCCCGCAGGTTGTCCATGGCCTTTTCCGCATGGGCAAAATAGGCGTCCTGCAGGGCCCGTTTTTCCGCCTCGGCCAAACGCTGGGCTTTCAGGGCCGCCCGGTTCTCCGGGTCAAGGGTCAGCGCTTCCTTTGCCCGGCTGATGATGCCGTTCAGCATCTCCTTCACGGCGGTCATCACCTTGTGGATGGTGCCTGCCTTGCCGGCGTTCTTCTCCGCCTGCGCCCGCTGGAATTCGGCCCACCGGGTCACGCTCTCGGCACTGTCAAAAATGCCGCGCCAGCTGTCCGCCACCAGTTCCTCGGCTGCTTCCTCGTAGGTCAGGCCCTGCTGTGCGTAATCCGTCAGCTTTCCTCGGATCAGCTCGTCGATGTTTTCAAAGCCCTCGCTCTTCGCAAGGTATTCCAGCACATGCTGCTGCACCGCTTTTGCGCCCTCGGCGTCCAAAGCGTTATACCAGTGCCAGTCCTCGTGCAGCGCGGTGCCGAACACGTCTCCCGTGCTGTCTGCAAAAAAGATCTGTCCGGCAGCCGTGTCCACATAGGCCCTCACCCGCTCGTCGCCTTCCAGCACCGCCTTCAGCACCGCATCGGTGTCGGTGCCCCGCGCGTTCAGCTCAATCAGCTTCGTGGCCACCTCGTCTGCCGTGCGCATGGTGCCTTTGTACAGCACCCGTCCGCTGCCGCTCACGCTCTTTGCGCTCAGCGCACCGCCCGGTGTCCCGGTCTGCACGGCCCCGGCTTCCGCTTCGCCCTTGCCCTGCAGCCACGCGATCTTCAGCGCCGCCGCGCCGCCGGGCTGTGCCAGCACATAGTCCGTGTTCACCGTAAGGCCGTTCATGCCCTTCGCCAGCTCCATAGCCTTGTCAAAGGTGGTCACGTCCTCCATCTGTCCCAGCCGGTACAGGCTGGAGGCCGCCGCCGCATACCGGCTCTCGTCCGCAATGCCCGTCGGCATGTTCCGGCTGATGGTCTTTGCTGCACCCTCGCTCACCTTCCAGCGCTGCAGCTCCCGCTGCACGCTGTTCTGCTTCTCGGCTGTCCCTCGCTGCTGCAGCCCCACCGTCTCCCGCATGGTACCCGGCTCTTCCTGCTGTGCAGCCGCGCTTCCCACCGTTTCCCCGGCGTTTTCCACGCGCTGTGCTGTGGCTGTCAGGTTCTCCGCCCGGCGTTCCGCAGTGCTGCCTGCATCCTGCATCATCTGCGCACCGCTCTTCAGTTCTGTGCCGGTGCCCCGCGGTTCGCTTTCTTCCTGTGCCGTCTGCTCTGCTATCTTCTCACTTGCTTCCGGTGCCGCCGTCTGTGGCTGCAGGGTCGTTTCTCCCGCCTGCTGTACCGTCTGCCTGTCTGCTATTCCCTGCAGCGCCTGCCGGATCTCCTCTCTGTTCTGCGGCAGCCGGATCCCGTACTCCTGCTCCACCTCTGCGCGTGCATTCGCACTGAGCACTCCGCTTGCAAAAAACTTGGCGGTCTCTTCCTGCACGGTTCCCGCCGCCATATCCTGCGCTAGCTGCCGCACAAACACATCCTCGCTCTGTGCCAGCTGCCGCACCGCCGGGTCATCATTCACCGCCGTCTGCTCCGTCACCGTCTCACTTGCCGCCGGGGCCGTTTCCTTCTGCAGCACTGCCGCATCTTCCGTCTGCTGTGCGGCATTCCCCACTTGCCGGTCATTTGCTGCCGCCTGCCGTTCCGTCTCAAAAGCTCGCCCCTCGGGAGAGCTGTCAGCGCCCTTCGCTGGCTGAGAGGGTTCGTTCCGCTGCACCGTCTGACCGTCCGCTGTCTCCAGCGCCGCGCTCATCCTGCCCAGCTGGGTGCCCACGGCACCGCCCAGTGCGCCGGAAGCGCCGCCGGAAAGGCCGCTTTCCAGCGCCTGCAAAAAGGTATCCCGGCTGAACATCTCCTCGGCCGCCTGCGCGTCGCCCAGGGCCGCGTCAATGGCCTTGTCCGCATAGGTCTCCACAAAGGCCTGCATGGCATTGTCAATGCCGCCGGACACCGCATTCGCCACCATCGGGTACTGCTGCGCCAGTACGCCGTTGTCCGCCACGCTACGCACCACGTCCGCCAGCTTCCCCGCCGGCGTGTCCTTGGCGTAGTCGCTGCCCATGGTCCGGGCAAGGTCGGCCGCGCCCACGCTGTTGATGGCCCAGCCCGCGCCAAACTTTGCAAGGCCGCCCACCAGCGTCTTGCCCGCGCTCTCGCCCTTGTCAATGCTCTGGCCCATAGCTTCCGCGCCGCCCTGGGCGCTCAGCACCGGCAGCACCAGCGCCGGGCTGATGCCCGCCACCGCAAGGTTCTCCGCCGCGCTGGTAGCCACGCCCATCAGCTGTTTTTCCACTGGGGTCAGGCCTGCCTGTGCGCGTTCGGTGCGCTGCTTTCCGTAGTTGTACAGCTGGTGCCCCACGCTCTCGTTCGCTTCCGTCCCCGCAATGCGTGCGCGCATCTGCCTTTGTTTTCATGGTAAATTGCTGTGATTTCTTCCTTGGCTGCCTCGTGCTTATCTGCACGGTTCATCTGTTTCAGATGATAGTAGAACGTCGCACGGGGCAGTTGAGCGATGGAAAGAAGAATTTTGAGAGAATGCTTTTGCCTCAGCTTTTGAACTACCAGCGTTTTTTGCACTGACGTCGCTCGTCCTCCAAAACCAAGGCTTGCAGATTTTTTTAAGTAATCTACCTCTGCTCGCAACCGCTGAACTTCTGCCAGAAGATCTCCCTTTATTTTTTTTGGCATCTGCTTTGGCGACCGTCCTTTGCTGCTGTGTCCTCGACGTTCAACAGCAAATCCTTCCGCCCCTTCGGTCAGATAGATGCGTTCCCCATCCTGAATCCTGTGGTGGTCGTTTACCTCAAACCTCCGCGCTGTTTCGCGATAACTCAGCTTTTCTTCCAGCATCGTTTCTATTACATGTTTCTTGAACTCCGGTGTATACCGTTTATTCGGTATTCCCTTTGGCATATAAATTCACCCCACTTGTTAGATAGTATATCATACTGTCTAACAAATGGGGTGCAGTTCAAGCCTGACAGATGGGGCGTTCGTTTTTCGGTTTACAGTTCTCCGCGGCCGGAAAGTGCGCGGTACAGCGTGGTCTCGTCGGTGTACTCCAGGCTGGCGCCCACCGGCAGGCCGTAGGCCAGGCGGGTCGTCTTGATGCCCAGCGGCTTGATGAGCTTGGCCAGATACATGGCGGTAGCCTCCCCTTCCACGGTGGGGTTCATGGCCATGATCACTTCCTTGACCTTGCCGTCGCCCAGGCGGGCCAATAGTTCCTTCACACTGAGCTGCTCGGCCCCGATACCGTCCATGGGGCTGATCAGGCCATGCAGCACATGGTACAGGCCGTGGTACTCCCGCGTGCGCTCAAACGCCTGCACATCCCGCGGCGTTTCCACCACGCAGATGACCGACGTATCCCGCTTGGTGCTGGCGCAGATGGGGCAGACCTCGGCCTCGGTGTAATTCTGGCAGATGCGGCAGCGGTGGAGCTTGGTGTGCGCGTTCTGGATAGCCGATGCCAGGGCCGCTGCATCCTCATCGGACATGCTCAGCACCTGATATGCCATGCGGGTCGCGCCTTTGCGCCCGATGCCCGGAAACTTGCCGAACTCTTCGATCAGCTTTTCCAGCGGGGCAGCATTGTAGCCCATGTTCTTCCCTCCAGCCGGATCAGAGACCCGGAATGTTCATGCCGCCGGTCAGCTTACCCATCTCGGCCTCAGCAGTCTCGTCCACCTGCTTGACGGTGGCGTTGACGGCTGCAGCCACCAGATCTTCCAGCATCTCGATGTCGTCCGGATCCACAGCCTCGGGCTTGATGGTGATGGCCAGCACCTCATGCTTGCCGTTCATCTTCACGGTGACCATCTCACCGGAAGCGCTGCCGGTGTACTCGGCGGCTTCCAGCTCGGCCTGCTTGGCCTTCATGTCCTCCTGCATCTTCTGAGCCTGACGCATCAGGGCGTTCATATCGGGGCGGCCAAAGCCTGCGGGCATTCTTGCTTTCATAATAATAACTCCTTTATTGATAACTTTGCTTTATAACTTTATTTTCAGAGAGATCCAGCATCCTCGCCCTCTCCGTTACCTGCGGTGCCACCTCTCCCAGGGGGGAAGTTTTTTTGCGGGGAAGCCTTATTTTCTCTTCCGTTCGGTATCTTCGATGGAGACATCCAACCCCAGTTTTTCCAGCGCATGGAGCGACTGTTCCGCATTGGACACCGTCTTGCCGGCGGTCTTTGGCTCATAGGGGCCGATGGGGATCTGCCTGCCGGACACCTGCAGGATGAGCTTTTTGATCAGGCGCTGGCTGTCCTTGTTGGCACGGATGAAATCCCGGAAGGTCTTGCCGCCGTCGATGAGCACGCGAGTGCCGTCGAAGTACGCCTTGGACTTGCGCAGATAGCTGTAGAGCATGGGATCCACTTCCTGCAGCTTCTGGGTGATCTGTGCCCATTCCGGGTACGGAGCCAGGCCGCCGGATGCCGGTCTGGGCGATGTGGGGGCGGCTTCCTGCTTCGGGGCCGGGGGTTCCGGCTGCGGCTGCTCCTCGCGAGGCGACGGCACAGGCTTTGCCTGTGCAGAAGGTTCATCCCAGGGCAGCACTTCCCCGCCCTGCACCGGCGGTTCTTCCGGCAGCGGCGGCAGTTCCTCTGCCTGCGCGGGCTGCTGTACCGGTGGTTCCGGTACGGGCTGTGCAGGCGCTGCAGCAGGCAGCGGCGGATCCTGTACAGGGGCCACTGGTTCCGGCATGGCCGGAGCAGGCTCTGCCACCGGCTGCGGCACAGGAACCTGCTGTACCAGGGCACTCGCAAAAGGCTGCACCACCGGGGCCGAAGTAAAAGGCTGTACGGCTGCGGGCTGTGCAGCACGGGCGGCCGGTGCTGCCTGCACCGGAGCGGCCTGCCGCTGCTGCGACGGCTCCGACAGACTGAACAGAGCCAGCTCCAGTTCAATGCGCTGGTCGCTGCCGCGGGTCATGTGTTCCAGCGCCGTGCCCAGCGTGCGGATGGCGCGGATGGCCTCCCGCTGACCCAACTGCGGGCCTTTTTCCAGATACTGTGCCTCTTCCTCCGGCGACACACCGGAAAGCAGTGCCTGCCCGCCGGGCAGGGCTGCCAGCATCAGGGCGCGGTAATGGGCGATCAGTTCCTCGGTCAGGCGCTTGACGTCCACCGACTGCTGCCGCAGCTGTGCCAGCTCGGCCAGTGCTGTGGCACCGTCCTGCGCTTCCAGCGCGTCGGAAATATGGAACAGATAGCTGCGGTCGGTCACACCGGCCATGCGGCGCACCACGTCTGCGTCGATCTTTGCAGTGACGCCTGCGCAGGTGTCCAGAATGGACAGTGCATCACGCAGGGCACCATCAGCCAGGCGGGCGATGAGCTCCGCGCCGTCCGGGCTCAATTCCAGATGCTCCTCCCCGGCGATATACTCCACGCGCTTTGCGATATCCTCCGGCCCGATGCGGGTGAAATCATACCGCTGGCAGCGGGACAGGATGGTGGCTGGAACCTTCTGGATCTCGGTGGTAGCCAGGATAAAAATGACGTGGGCAGGCGGTTCTTCCAGTGTTTTGAGCAGCGCATTGAAGGCCGCCGTGGACAGCATGTGCACCTCATCGATGATGTATACCTTATACCGGCAGGCGCTGGGGGTGTAGGCAGTCTCGTCGCGCAGGTCGCGGATGTCATCCACGCCGTTGTTGGAGGCGGCGTCCATTTCCACCACGTCCAGGATGCTGCCATTGTCGATGCCCCTGCAGATCTCGCATTCGCCGCAAGGGTCGCCGTTCTGCGGGTGCAGGCAGTTGACCGCCTTGGCAAAGATCTTTGCACAGGTGGTCTTGCCAGTGCCGCGCACGCCGGTGAACAGATAGGCGTGGCCCACGCGGCCGGTGGCGACCTGGTTGCGCAGGGCCGTCACGATGCCGCGCTGGCCCACCACATCTTCAAACCGCTGAGGTCTCCACTTGCGGTACAAGGCACGATACATGCGCGGCACTCCCCTTTCCGGCCTGAAATCGACAACAAAAAAGGACAGCGCATGACGGGGTTTTGTCCCCGCCCTGCGTAGCTCGGCATACGGATGCAGGCTGTCTGAAACGCACGGAACACGCCGCTTAAGGCTGCTTGGTTCCCCACCTGACCTGGTTCACAGCGGCTCCATCGTACAGGACCCGCATCCGTATGCCGAACCACGCCGCAGGCGCTGTCCGACGCACTCCTCTGAGTGCTAAGATATTGTACCACAAATGCAGGAAGAATGCAAGGGGAAAAGAAACGCCGTCTGCAAACAGCCTTGCCTTCTCCGGCAGCGCCCATTGGGCGCATCCACCTCTCCCAGAAGGAGAGGCAAGTGCCTAACCATTTTGTTCTTGGCTCTCCCTTTGGGAGAGCTGACGCGGCAGCGCCTGAGAGGATGAGCATGTCTTCTTGCCCTTCATGCAAAAAAGCGCTGCCGTACAAAGGTGCACGGCAGCGCTTTCTTATGCGATATTCAGGACAAACTCACCGATCAGGACTGGCAGGCAGTGATCAGGCTCATCTTGTAGACCTCGTCGGCGTTGCAGCCACGGGACAGGTCGTTGATGGGAGCGTTCAGGCCCTGCAGGATGGGGCCGTAGGCAGCGTAGCCGCCCAGGCGCTGTGCGATCTTGTAGCCGATGTTGCCGGCCTCGATGCAGGGGAAGATGAAGGTGTTGGCCTGGCCAGCGACCTTGCTGCCCTTGCACTTGACCTGTGCGACCTCGGGAGCAACGGCAGCGTCAAACTGCAGCTCGCCGTCCACAGCCAGCTCGGGATCCATCTCCTGTGCCTTGATGGTAGCGTCGTGGCTCAGAGCGACGGTGCCGCCCTTGCCGGAGCCCTTGGTGGAGAAGCTCAGCACAGCGACCTTCGGGTCGATGCCGAACAGCTTTGCGGTCTTGGCGGTCTCAACGGCCACCTCTGCCAGCTTGGAAGCGGCAGACACCTTGACCTCGCCGGTAGCCTTATCAACGGTATCGGTGTAGTCGATGTTGACAGCGCAGTCGCCCATGGCAATGCGCTTCAGGCCCTCTTCGCCGCAGTCGCGGTCCAGGATGAAGCAGGAGCTCACCAGATGTGCGCCCTTCTTGGTCTTGACCAGCTGCAGAGCGGGACGGATGGTGTCAGCGGTGGAGTAGGTAGCGCCGCCCAGCAGGCAGTCAGCCTTGCCCATCTTGACCAGCATGGTGCCGAAGTAGTTGGACTTCTTCAGCAGAGCGGTGCACTCCTCAGCGGTCTGCTTGCCCTTGCGCAGCTCCACCATGGTGTTGACCATCTCGCCAAAACCGGCATAGTTCTCGGGATCAATGATCTCAGCAGCGGAAATATCAAAGTTACCGGCGGCGGCAGCAGCCTTGCACTCTGCCTCGTTGCCCACCATGACGACCTTCAGCACGCCCTCGGCCAGCAGCTTGCTTGCTGCCTCCAGGATGCGGGGGTCATTGCCCTCGGTGAAAACGATCGTCTTGGGATTTGCCTTCAGCTGTGCTACCAGCGGTGCAAACATATCAGCCATTGTGATTACCTCCGAATTTACTTTCCAAAATTCACACCCCGCGTCTGTTGGACACAAGGATGCCTTTCTTCTTTATTCTAACACACCGGGCAAAAAGTTCAAGACAAAATTGTGTTTTTGTGCTAATATTTAAGAGAAAGCAGGTTTCAAATTGTGAATAAAATATCATACTGTTTCAGAAGGAGATCGAACCGCCATGGATTGGGAAACGCTGAAAGCCGACTGCCTTGCCTGCAGCCGCTGTGAGCTGTGCAAGACCCGCACGAATGTGGTGTTCGGGCAGGGCGTGCCGGACGCCGAGGTGCTGTTTGTGGGCGAGGGCCCCGGCCAGAGCGAGGACGAGCAGGGTCTGCCTTTTGTGGGGCGCAGCGGCCAGCTGCTGGACAAATACCTGTTTGCCATCGACCTTGACCGCAAAAAGAACTGCTATATCGCCAACATCGTCAAGTGCCGCCCGCCCCAGAACCGCGACCCGCTGCCCGCCGAGAGCGAAGCCTGTATGCCGTGGCTGCGGGAGCAGTTCCGGCTGCTGAAGCCAAAGATCGTGGTCTGCCTTGGCCGCATCGCTGCGCAGCGGATGATCCGCAAGGATTTCTCCGTCACGAAGGAACACGGCCAGTTCTTTGAAAAAGGCGGTGTGCTGTTTATGGGCACCTTCCATCCTGCCGCTTTGCTGCGCAGCCCGCAGAACAAGCCCGCTGCCTTTGCGGATTTCGTCGCACTGCGGGAAACGATCGAAAAGGTGTGTGACCACACCTACCAATAAGAACCAAACACCCCTCTTTTGCATACTCTAAAGCAAAAGAGAGGTGTTATAGTATGGAGACCACACGGTACGATTCCATTGATTTTTTTCTGGGGGCCACAACGCCTGCCGGGTTCAAGGGTTATTTTGAACCGCTGCGCCGCGAACCCGGAATGCAGATGTATCTGATCAAAAGCGGACCGGGCTGCGGCAAATCCACCTTGATGAAGCGGCTGGCCCGCGCGGCGGAGCAGCGTGGCGAATTGGCCCAGCGCATCCACTGTGCCAGCGACCCGGACAGTCTGGACGGCGTGATCCTGCCCGGGCAGCACCGGGCCATCGTGGACGCTACAGCGCCCCATGTGGTGGAACCGGACGCGCCCGGCGCAGATGAAGTGGTGGTGAGCCTGTACCATACCATCGATACAGAAAAGCTGCACCAGAACACCGCCGAGATCAAAGCCCTGTTTGCGCGCAATGCCATGCTGCGCAGCCGTGCGGCACGGTATATTGCATCGGCGGGCAGTCTTTTGCTGGACAGCCGCCGGGCCGAGGCTTGCAGCGCCAACTTTGAAAAAGTGCGCCGCTACGTAAAGCGCTTATGTGCACGGGTGCTCCCCCGCACCGAGGGCACCGGCACAGAGGAGCTGCGGCTGCTTTCCGCTGTCACGCCCAAGGGCGAGGTGTTCTATCAGGGTACCGTGCAGGCCCTTGCCAGCAAGTTCATCGTGTTCCGGGATGATTATGGCGCAGTGTCGCGGCTTTTGCTGGAGCTCATCCGCGCCGAAGCGCTGACCCGGGGCTACCACCTGATCACCTGCCCGTGCGCCATGCACCCGGAGGATAAGATCGACCATATCATCATCCCCGAATTGAAGCTTGCCTTCCTCACCGACAACCGCTGGCATCCGGTGCAGCTGCCCGGCGTGCAGGCTGTGCGGTGCACGCGCTTTCTGGACCGGGAAAATCTGGCCGGATACCGTGCACGGCTGCGCTTCAACGAGCGCGCCGCCGCAGAGCTTCTGGAGCAGGCCAGCGCATTGATGGCACAGGCCAAGAGCTGCCACGATGAGCTGGAGACCTACTACCGCGCGGCTGTGGATTTTGGCAAGGTGGATGAGGCCGCCGCAGAATGCATGGAGATGTTCGGGCTAACGTAGTACGATTTGAACGGAGGTGAAATGCTTTGGCAAATATCCGTCTGCCCATCCGGCAGCTGGTGGAGTTTCTGCTGCGCAC